>JBCCZH010000125.1:0-7845 GCA_039188075.1 Pseudomonadota bacterium | reverse complement strand
GTACAACAGGTGCGAGACTTTACAGGACGCGATCCAGCAGCGATGTTCTGGGACGTTGTGCAAGACAAGCTTGCCAATCCTTAGCCTGATGGCCAAAAATGGAGCCATGATGATGAAAGCTCTTTCAATCGCCGCACTGTTCACACTGGGCGTTGCCGGCACCGCCTGTTCACAGGCAAATGAAACCGCACCCGAAGACAGCACAGCCGAAACCGAACAGGTCGATGCTACTGAAGCAGCGCCTGAGGTCAGCGGCAGCTTCAATCTCGGTCTGCCGACCGAAACCGCTGCCGCCCCGAATGTTGGCGGCAGTTTCAATCTCGGCCTGCCCACCGATGCACCGGCGAGCACGGCCGGCTTCAATCTCGGCACCGAGGTTGCGGCCTCAAACGGTCTTTCGGATCTGCCGGAAATCGAAGCGCCGATCGATGCGGAAGACGCAGCTGAAACAGATGAAGACGACGAGCCGATTATTCGCCTCGAATAAAGTATAAAAGCGTTCTTTATCTGTTCTATACTTTCTGTTACAGTGTGACGGAAAGTATAGAATCTCATGGTCGCGAGAATTACCACATTTGCATTTGAGGGGATCGAGGCTGCGCCGGTCGATGTGCAAGTGCACATGACAGGCAGCAGCCAGCCCTATTTCATGATCGTTGGCTTGCCCGACAAGGCGGTCGGCGAAAGCCGCGAACGGGTGCGCGCCGCGTTCAGCGCCATTGGGCTCGCCCTGCCGCCCAAACGGATCACCGTCAATCTGGCCCCGGCTGACCTGCCAAAGGAAGGCAGCCATTATGATCTCGCCATTGCACTTGGCATCATGTCCGCCATGGGCATCTTTCCGGCGGATGTCCTGACCGGGCATGCCGCCATCGGGGAATTATCACTAGATGGGCAGCTTGGCCCGACTCTGGGTGTGCTGCCGGCGGCGATCAGGGCGTTGGAGATGGATTTGCGGCTAATCTGTCCCGAAGTGTGCGGTTCGGAAGCGGCCTGGGCCGGGGAAGGCAATCTGGCGGCGCCCAATCTGCTCTCCCTGATCAATCATTTCTCCGGGCGAACGCCTTTATCATGTCCACCGCCAAGGGCCGTGGCAGAAAGGCCTGACCCGCATGACCTGCGCGATGTAAAGGGCCAGGACGGGGCCAAGCGTGTGCTCGAAATTGCGGCGGCCGGGGGACACAATCTGCTATTCTGTGGCCCGCCAGGGTCCGGAAAATCGATGCTGGCCAAGCGGCTGCCGCGCCTGTTGCCGCCACTATCTGCACGGGAATTGCTGGAAGTATCGCAAATCCAGTCCGTCTCGGGCTTGCTCGAGCGGGGGCAGCTCTCTCATGCGCGGCCCTTCCGGGCGCCGCATCATTCCGCCTCAATGGCCGCCCTGGTCGGTGGCGGCATCCGGGCTCGCCCTGGCGAAGTCTCACTGGCCCATCATGGCGTCCTGTTTCTTGATGAATTGCCAGAGTTCACGGCCCAGGTCCTCGACAGTCTGCGCCAGCCCCTGGAAGATGGCGAAGTGACGATTTCCCGCGCCAATCGGCATGTGAAATACCCGGCCCGGTTTCAGCTGATCGCGGCCATGAACCCGTGTCGTTGCGGCGGCACAATGGATAACGCTCCCTGCCAAAAGGGCCCGCGTTGTGCCCAGCAATACCAGGCCCGGTTATCCGGCCCGTTCATCGACCGGATTGATCTATTCTATGACACACCGGCGGTGACCGCAGCGGACCTGGCCGGTCCACCAGCAGACGAAGGATCGGCAGACGTTGCAGGTCGCGTCGCTCGCGCCAGGGCCATTCAGGCGCGGCGATATGAAGGCGAAGCGGCGCATTTGCAGCGCTATCTGAATGTCGATGCCAGCGTCGACTTACTCGGTGCTTGCGCGCGCCCCAATGCGCCCGGCGAAGCGCTTTTGCAGGACGCGGCGCGAACCCTGTCCTTGTCGGCACGGGCCTATCACCGCGTGCTGAAAGTCGCCCGCACCATTGCTGATCTTGAAGCCAGCGAAGAGGTCCGCCGGATCCATATTGCCGAGGCCTTGTCCTATCGCCGCCGCCCGATCGAGGACACCCAAACCAACACCTTGAATCGCCTGAATGTTTAAGCGCCGCTATTAAGCAATTCCTCAAGGCCTTGTGTCATAGAAATGGGGATGAGCGAGAAAAAGATAGAACACAACGCGGAACAGGCCTTTCTGGCCACGGCCAGCCATGAAATCCGGACGCCTTTGAACGGCATTCTGGGCACCGTGTCCTTATTGCTGGAAACAGACCTGAACCCGGCACAGCGGGAATATGCGGATGCCATTCGCAATTCCGGAGAGCGTTTGCTGGATCTGTTGAACAATGTGCTCGATTTTGCCCGCCTGGATGCCGGCTCGATCGAGCTGTCAAACGAAGTGTTCCGCCCGACGGCCCTGGCGCGAGAAGTGGTTGAACTCCTCTCACCGAAGGCCCACGCGCGCGGCCTCGACATCGCCTTGCGCTGCCAGACCGAACGGGCGCTGACCCTGTTTGGCGATTCCGGCAAGACCAGACAGATCCTGTTCAACCTGGTCGGCAATGCCCTGAAATTCACCGAAGACGGCGCCGTCCTGATCGATCTCGATTATCGCGACGGTGCGCTTTGCCTCGATATTTTCGATACAGGTCCCGGCATTCCCGAAGCGGACCAGAAGACCCTGTTCACGGCCTTCCAGCAAATCAGCCACGAAGACGCGCAGAAGGATGGCGGCGTCGGGCTGGGCCTCGCCATAGTGAAACGCATTTGCGACGCCATGGGCGGCGAAATTTCGATTGTCAGCCGGCTTGGCCTGGGCACCTGTTTCCAGGTTCGCCTGCCCTTCAAGAAAGTCGCCCCAAAGGAACGGTTTCCGGCCAATGACGCGATTGACGGGCGCATCGCCCTGGTGGGCCTTCCTGCTGGAACAGCTCTGTCCGCATCTGCCACGCTCATTCGCGCTGGCGCCCGTGTTCTGAACGCAGCGCGTCCCGAAGCCGCCCTGAAAATGGATGCCAAACTGATCCTGGCCAATGCCGATTTGCCGGAACGCACGCTCAAGGCCTTGTGCCGATCAGCGCCGACACTGATTGTCCTGCGACATGAGGATCGCGCCGAGATGCCGCGTTTTCGCACCATTGGCGCGGCTGGCTGGTTGATCCGGCCCTTGCGCGCCGCGTCAGTGATTGAACGCGTCGGACTGGCCATTGCTGGCGGCACGCCAGGTGACAGCGACGCGACGGAAGCCGGATCGGGGCATGTTCTCATCGCCGATGACAATCCAATTAATGGTCTGATTGCACGCCGTGCCTTGGAATCGTCAGGATTCATCGTCACCGTGGCAGGCACCGGACGCGAGGCGCTCGACGTGGTCGAGCAAATCAGTCCAGACTTGATCTTGATGGATTTGCGCATGCCAATCATGGACGGATTTGAAGCGACCAAACGCCTGCGGGCGAGCGGCAATCGTGTGCCCGTCATCGCCGTCTCGGCCGAAATCAATCCGGAAATCGAAAAACGCGCCCGCCTGGCTGGTGCGAATGGTGTTGCGGCCAAGCCGCTGGAGGCCGAAGCCTTGCGCCAACTCGCCTTCAAATGGATCGATATGCCATCGCAGGCGGGCGCCGCGTGAGCGAGGCCATCGCCAGAGAGGTCAAGGAATCCCCGCGCCTGTTCAGGGCTTTCCAATCGCTCCGTGATCGACGTATGGCGGCGATGCTTTTGCTCTCTTTCGCTGCCGGCATTCCATATGGTGTTGTGATTGGCACATTGAATGCCTGGTTCACGGAAGCGAAAGTTGATGTCTCGCAAGCAGGCGTGCTGTCCTTCATTATTCTGGCTTACAGTTTCAAATTCATCTGGGCGCCCGGATTTCAGAAAGCGAGCCACCCGATCAAGACCCCGTTTGGTGCACGGCGCAGCTGGTTGATCACATTTCAGGTCCTGATCGCCATTCTGATTGGCGTCCTTTCATTGACCAATCCTGTGACCTCTTTGGGGCTGGTGGCCATCGCGGCGCTCGCCATCGCGATCCTGTCTGCGACGCATGACATTGTCCTGGATGCCTGGCGGATCGAAGTCGCCCGCAATGACGAAGATCTCGACCTGATGTCGGCGCTGTATCAGTTTGGCTATCGCATTGCCGGCCTGATGACCGGTGCTCTGGCGCTGGTGGCCGCAGCGCGGATTGGCTGGCCCGCGACGATCGCGATGCTCGGTATTCTGATGCTCATCTCTATGGTCGGCACATTCGTGGCCCCGGAACCAGAGACCCAGCAGACGAAAGAAGCCGGCAAACTGGCGCGGGAATCGCTGATCCAGCAAAAAATCCGCCAATGGGCCTCTAGCGGGGTCATCGTCGCATGGGGCATCGCGATTTTCATGTTGCTGAGCTTCATGTGGACCTATCTGACCTTCACGCCGCCCACGCCGGAACAAGTAGAAGCGGGCGCAGCGGAAAGCCCGATGAGCCCGCGCACTTTCATGCGTACACAGGCCCCGATCATCGTTGCGCTGACCGTCTTGCTTCCAGCCTTTGTCGCGGCCTTTCTTCTGCGCAACGGCACCGGCGCGATCAGAGAAACCTCTTCGCCAACACTGATTACCAAAGCCACAGACGCGATATTTGGTGCCGTAATCGTACCGCTCATGGACCTGGTGCGCCGCCTCGGCTGGGCCTTTATCCTGATCCTGGCGCTGATCCTGACTTATCGGTTCGCGGATCTGGTCTGGGGGTCGTTCGCTTACTTCTTCTATCTGGATGACCGGTTCGGCGCACTCTGGATGACCAATGATGAAGTCGCTGTGGCGTCAAAGACATTCGGCGTCATCATGACCGTCGCTGGTGCGGGCCTGGGCGCCGTTGCGCTCGTCTTCCTGGGACGCATGCCCTGCCTACTCATCGGCGGGCTGCTGGCCGGCGCCACCAACCTGCTATTCGCTGACCTTGCCGCTGGCCGCTATATCGCTGAAACCGCAACGTTCGTTCCGACGGAAGGCGGCGATGCTGTAATGGCCTTCATGGCCATGACCGGCCTGGATCATGTCATCAACCTCATCCCGCCCATATTCGGCCTGGAAAACCGACCTGAGCTGACGCGGTTGATGGGCGCCATTGCCGGCGAAAACCTGGCTGTCGGATTTGCCAGCGTCGCATCGGTGGCCTTCCTGACCTCGATCGTAAACCCGAAATATGCGGCGGTTCAGTATGCGCTGTTGGCGTCGCTGACCATGCTGATCGGCTCCCTTGGCCGCGCCTGGCTTGGCGAACTGATCGAGACAGATGGCTATTACACGGTCTTCGTCACGACCTTCTGGATCGGCATGGTGCCGGTCGTTCTGGTTGCGCTCGAATGGCTCCGCCAGATCCGGTATGGTGCGCCGACCGCGTCCTTGTCCGAGACCGAAGAGGCCTAAGACCCGACCCGATCAATATCGAACGCCGCAACCGTCGCGAGATTGACGATATCGTTCACCGTCGCGCCGAGCGAGGCGATCTGAACCGATTTCGACATGCCAAGCAATACAGGCCCGATAATCGTCGCCCGCGACATGCCTTCCAGCAGCTTGGTCGAAATCGAGGCGGAATGAATGGCCGGCATGACCAGAATATTGGCTTCGCCTGACAGACGCGAGAACGGGTATAGCACCTTGTGCATCGGGTTCAGCGCGACGTCAGCCGCAATGTCGCCTTCATACTCAAAATCACAATCGCCGCAGGCATCGAGGATCTCGACCGCGTCGCGGACTTTCTCGGCCCGCTCGCCCATCGGGTTGCCAAAGGTCGAGTAGGACAGGAAGGCCACCCGCGGCACGAAGCCGAGGCGCTTCACCGCCATCGCCGCTTCCTTCGCGATGCCCGCCAATTGCTCGCCATTTGGCAATTCATTGACGCTGGTATCCGCGATAAAGATCGTCTTGCCCCGATTGATCACCATGGACATGCCGATCACGTCCGAGTCCGGCAAGGGATCCAGCGACAGGCGCACATCAGTCAAGCAGACATCATAATTCCTTGTGACGCCGGTCACCATCCCGTCCGCGTCGCCATGCGCCAGCATACAGCTGCCAAAGACGTTCCGGTCCTGATTGACCAGACGCTGGGCATCGCGCTTGAGATAGCCGCGTCGCTGCAACCGGTCATAGAGATAATCGGTATAATCGGCATTGAGGTCCGACAGGCGCGCATTGACGATTTCCAGGGCGCCTTCCGGCACGCCCATCTGTTTCATCGTACGCTCGACCTGGGCCTGGCGACCGATCAGGATCGGCTTGCCCAATCCCTGTTGCTTGAACGTCCAGGCGGCGCGCACGACTTGCGGCTCTTCACCCTCGGCAAACACGATGCGCTTCTGCTCGCGGCGGACTGCCGATTGAACGCCTTGCAGGAAAGACGCGGTCGGGTCGAGGCGACGCGCCAGAGAGTGGCGATACTCTTCCATATCCTCGATCGGCTTGCGGGCGACGCCAGTATCCATGGCGGCCCGAGCCACAAAAGGCGGAATGAAACTGATCAGACGCGGATCGAAGGGCGTCGGAATGATATAGTCCGGCCCGAATTGTGGACGGGCGCCATGATAGGCGGCGGCGACCTCATCCGGCACATCTTCGCGCGCCAGTTCAGCCAGCGCGCGCGCCGCAGCGACTTTCATCTCTTCATTAATGCTGCGCGCCCGGACATCCAGGGCGCCCCGGAAAATATACGGGAAACCGAGCACATTATTGACCTGGTTCGGATAGTCCGACCGGCCGGTGGCAATGATCGCATCGCCGCGCACGGCCTTGATCTCTTCCGGTGTGATCTCCGGATCCGGATTGGCCATGGCAAAGATGATCGGATTCTTGGCCATGGATTTGACCATGTCCTGACTGACCGCGCCCCTGACCGACAGGCCGAGGAAACAGTCAACCCCATCCATCGCCTCAGCCAGGGTGCGCTTGTCCGTCTTGACCGTGAAGGCGGATTTGAATTGATCCATCTTCTCGGTGCGGCCGTCATAAAGCACACCGCGGCTGTCACACATCAATATATTCTCGGCCTTCACGCCGAGGTGACGGATCAGGCCGGCCACGGACAGACCCGCTGCGCCAGCGCCGGAAACCGCAACCGTCAGATCTTCCAGCCGTCGCCTGGTAATCGCACAAGCATTTATAATACCGGCGGCGGCGATGATTGCCGTACCATGCTGGTCATCATGAAAAACCGGGATATCCAGCTCATCGCGCAGACGCTGCTCAATGATAAAGGCTTCAGGCGAGGCAATATCCTCGAGATTGATGCCGCCCCAGGTGGCGCCGATATTGCGGACCACGGTGCAGAATTCATCAATATCCTTGGTTTCAACCTCGACGTCGAAACTGTCTATGTCGGCGAATCGTTTGAACAGAACCGACTTGCCTTCCATGACCGGCTTCGACGCCATGGCGCCGAGATCTCCGAGGCCGAGAATGGCGGTTCCGTTCGAGATCACCGCGACCATGTTGCCTTTGGCGGTGAAATCATAAGCCAGATCCGCATCGCGCCCGATCGCTTCGACGGGCACGGCAACGCCGGGACTATAGGCCAGTGACAGATCTCGCTGGGTCTGCATCGGCTTGGTTGGCATCATCGAGATTTTGCCGGGCGTTGGCTGCGCGTGGAAATCGAGCGCTTCCTGATCGGTAAAGCTTGGGCGCTTGGTGGTCATGATCATTTCGCCTTTCGAGGCTTTTTAAATTTTGTGGAGCCTCATAAGCCTGTCCGCAAGGGGGGACAAGCGGTTGTGATTGCTTTATTCGGAACAGTTGTTGAAGGATTCGCAAGACTGTGCCCGACACCGCTGGAACCGTGAAAAAACCAAAGGCCCC
>JBCCZH010000124.1:0-7870 GCA_039188075.1 Pseudomonadota bacterium | reverse complement strand
CCGGTTGGTTGGCTGTCGCGCTATCTGCACACGGACATTACGCGCCGGATCCTGAAAGAGCAGGGCTATCTCTATCATATGGACGATTATTCCGATGATTTCCCATACTGGGCGGAGGTCGAGATGAAGGACGGTTCGACGCAGCCAATGGTCATCCTGCCTTATGCGATCGACTCCAATGATATGAAATTCTGGCTCAGCCCCAGCTTCACGCCGGACATGTGGCTGTCCTATGCCAAGAACACATTCAACTGGCTGCTGCGTGAGGCGCAGGAAGAGGGCGCGCGGATGATGTCGCTGGGTCTGCACTTGCGGATCATCGGACGACCAGGCCGGATCGATGCGTTTCAGCATTTCCTCGACCATGTCAAAGCCCACCGGGATGTCTGGGTCGCAACCCGCGAAGACATCGCAAAACACTTCGCTGACAATGTGAGCCCAGGAGGCCCATCATGAGATCTCTCTTCATCGCCGCAGCCTCGATGCTGTTCCTAAGTGGCTGCGTCATTATCGAAAGTGATGAACTCGCGCGGGAAATTCAGATTGAGCGCGAACGCGCGAAAGCTGAGACCGCGGACCTGGAGATCGCGAAGCCAGAGGTCGACAAGAACCCGCTGGACTTGCGGCGTACGACCCTGGTTGTCCGAGATATCGAAAAATCCCTGGCACTTTATCGTGATGCGCTCGGCATGACGGTTGAGTATGATCAGGAGTTGACCTCACCCGGCCTGGCCATGCGCTATGGCGCCGACGGTCAGAATCGCTCGCGCCTGGTCCTGCTGAAGGCCAATGACAGTTTCATCGGCATGCTTGGCCTATGGCAATTCCTTGATCAGACCGATCAGGATCTGGCCGCGCCTGACCCAGCCGATTTCACACCGGGCGAGATTGTCTTGCTATTCAATTCGGAAACCCTGAACGTGACCTTCCCGGCGGCGGCCGCGGCCCCTGGCGTGACGACCATTGGCGAACCGAAAGAGCGTCGCTACCCGTCTCCGGCCGGAGACATTGTCGTCATGGTGTCGATGTTGGTCGATAATGACGGCCATACGATCGAGCTCAACCAGATCATTTCCGATCCGCGTCAATGACCCGGTTGACCCCGCTTTCGCTGGACGCGCTCGATCCCGAGATGCGGCAGATGATCGAGAATGCCGAAAACCTGATGGGCTTTGTGCCCAATGATGCTCTGGTCATGGCGCGCCACCCGGCTTTGACCAAGGCCATGTGGGGCCTGGTCGCGGCGGTGTATGGACCCGGCTCTGTCGATAATGGTCTGAAACGCCTGGTGGGTGAGGCGGCCAGCAAGGCAGCGGGCTGTTTCTATTGTTCGGCCCATGCGGCGCATGGCGCCCGCGAGCAGGGCGTGGCTCAGGAGAAGATCGATGCAGTCTGGAGCTTTGAGGACAGCGACCTGTTCAGCGATGCCGAACGCGCGGCGATCAATCTGGCAATGAAGGCCGGTGTCGTGCCGAATGAGACGACGGACGACGATTTCGAGCGTCTGAAAGCCCATTTTTCAGAGGGCGAGATTACCGAGATTGTCGCGGTCATCGCCATGTTCGGGTTTCTCAATCGCTGGAACACGACGCTCGGAACGGCCCTGGAGCCGGTGCCGATGAAATCGGTTGAGTTCCTGCTCGATTGAGCGCCGCACGAAAGACGACTGTGCGGCGCGACAAAAACTCTGTTTGACCTCACACCAGGTTCGATCTAATTTGTCCGGACAAATTTGGATCATTGATGACAGCCACATTCAAATCTCTTCTTTTCGTTCCGGGCTCGCGCCCTGAACGGTTCGACAAAGCGGCCGCGAGCGGTGCCGATACGATCATTATCGATCTTGAAGACGCCGTGCTGCCAGAGTCCAAGGCCGATGCCCGCGCCGATGCGATCGCATGGCTCGGCCAACGCGGCGCTGTCCGGGCCGGGCTTCGGATCAATAGTCCGCGCACCGCGGAGGGCTGCGCCGATATAGCGGCGCTCGCCACTTCGGACGCTTCACCCGATTTCATCATGGTGCCGAAAGCTGAAACCGGCGTGGATATGGAAATCGTTGGCGAGGCCTTGGGCCAGAGCGCACCTCTGATTGCGGTGATTGAAAGCGGACGGGGTCTTCGCCGCGCCTTCGATATTGCCAAACAGTCAAGCGCAGGCGTTCTGTTCGGCGGCGCAGATTATAGCGCCAGCCTCGGCGCCGACCTGTCAAACTGGGATGCGATGATTGTCGCGCGCGGCACGATTGCGGGCGCCTGCGGTGCGGCGGGCGTGCCGGCCTATGATGTGCCTTATCTCGATGTGAAAGACGCAGAAGGCCTGACCTCCAGCACATATCAGGCCAAGGCCATGGGTTTTGCCGGGCGTGCCTGTATCCATCCCAGCCAGGTCGCGCCGGTCAATACTGTCTTCGCGCCGACCGAGGAAGAAATTACCGATGCCCGCGCCATCATCAAGGCGCTGGAAGACAGTCAGGGCGGCGCTGCCCTGCATAATGGCAAGCTTATCGACCGCCCGATCATTCTGGCGGCCCAAAGAACCCTCGCCAAAGCCGGCGAAGAAAGAGGATAGATATGGTTCAAAACTGGAAAGAAGTCGGTCCCAATCGCTATCGCGAGACGTTCGGACGCTATTTTGAAGACTTCAAGGAAGGCGACATCTACGAGCACCGCCCGGGCAAGACGGTCACGGAATATGACAATCATGCCTTCACATTACTGACCCTGAATACGCACCCCATGCATTTCGATTCAGAATTTGCGGCGGCGTCAGAGTTCAAGAAGAACCTGGTGGTCTCGCCCTATACGCTCGCATTGCTCATCGGCATGAGCGTCACAGATTGCTCGCAGAAGGCTATCGCCAATCTCGGCATGGACGAAGTCAAATTCACCGCTCCGGTCTTTGCCGGTGACACGCTGTATGGCGAAAGCGAAGTCCTGGGCAAACGCGAAAGCAAGTCGCGACCCGGGCAAGGCATCGTGACCATTGTGACCCGCGGCTACAATCAGGATGGCACCATGGTGTGCACGTTCAAACGCAACATGTTGATCCCGTCTCGCGGCCAGGCCGTGGAAGACAAAGTTGGACATTACTAGGAGGCCGATATGGCAGATACTGCAATTTTGACGAGTGAGGCCGCCGAAGAAGAACGCCTCATGCTCGACGCCATCGAGAAATGGATTGAGCAAAAGGTCAAACCCGTTGCGATGGAACTCGAGCACGCCAATGAGTATCCGATCGAACTGGTCGAAGATATGAAAGAACTCGGCCTGTTCGGCGCCCTGATCGATCCGGAATATGGCGGTCTTGGCCTGTCGGCCTCGCTATACGCGAAAATCGTCACGCGGATTTCGGAAGAGTGGATGTCGCTGACCGGCATTTTCAATTCGCATCTGATGATGGCGCAAATCGTCCAGCGCTTTGGCACAGACAAGCAGAAGGACTACTGGTTGCCCAAATTCGCCACGGGCGAGCTGCGTGGCGGTCTGGCTTTGACCGAACCGAATGCGGGCACCGATTTGCAGGCGCTGACCACCAAGGCGACGCGGGTCGGCGACAAATATGTGATCGAGGGCGCGAAGACCTGGATCTCCAATTCGATTGAAGGCCAATGTGTGGCCTTGCTCTGCAAGACCGACCCGAGCGCCCAGCCGCGCTATAAGGGCATGTCCATGCTGATCACCCAGACCAAGAACCCGGACACGATGGAAGATCTGCCCGGCGTCACCAATGGCAACAAGCTGTCCAAGCTTGGCTATAAGGGCATTGATAGCGGCGAGCTGATCTATACCGGATATGAGTGCGACGCAGAGCTCGGCTTGGTTGGCGGCGAAGAAGGCAAAGGCTTCTTCATGGCGACCGGTGGTCTCGAGATCGGGCGGATCAATATCGCGGCGCGGTCTGTCGGCATCGCCCGGCGCGCCTTGCAGGAAAGCGTCGCCTATGCCCAGACACGCCAGACCATGGGCAAGCCAATTTGCGAACACCAGGCCATTCAGCTGAAGCTCGGTGAAATGGGCGCCAAGACCCGTGCGGCAGAGCTGCTCGTCGAGGATGCCGCCCGCGCTTATGACACTGGTCAGCGGATCGACATGGAAGCCGGCATGGCGAAGTATTTCGCGTCCGAGACAGCGCTGGAAGTCGCCACCGAAGCGATGCGTATTCATGGCGGCTATGGCTATTCAAAGGAATATGTCATCGAGCGCCTCTATCGCGATGCGCCGCTCATGTGCATTGGTGAAGGCACCAATGAGATGCAACGGATCATCATCGCCAAACAATTGGTCAAACGGAACCCGGTCTGATGTCCGACCTGCCTTTGAAGGGTGTGCGCATCCTGTCTGTCGAACAGTATGGCGCCGGTCCTTATGGCACCATGCTGCTGGTAGACCTGGGCGCTGAAGTGATCAAGATCGAAGACCCATCGCGCGGCGGTGACGTCTCGCGCTCGGTCGGTCCGTATATGCTGGGTGAAGGCGATAGCGAATTCTTCCAGACCTTCTCATTGGGCAAGAAATCCGTCACGCTGGATCTGAAATCACCGGACGGGCGGGCGCAATTCGAGGCTCTGGTGCAGAGCGCCGATGCGGTGGCGAACAATCTGCGCGGCGATCAGCCGGACAAGCTTGGTTTGACCTATGAGGCCTTGAAAACGGTCAATCCGAAAATTGTCTGCGCACACCTGTCTGCTTATGGGCGCAAGTCCGAGCGAGCCGCCTGGCCCGGCTATGATTATCTTATGCAGGCGGAAGCCGGGTTCATGTCGATGACGGGCGAGCCAGACGGCCCACCAGTGCGGTTTGGCCTCTCCATGGTCGACTTCCATACGGGCAGTCAGATGGCGACGGCGCTACTGGCTGGATTGCTGGGGGCCAGTCGGACTGGGGAAGGCTGTGATGTCGATGTCTGCCTGTTCGACACGGCGCTGCATCAGCTGTCTTATCCAGCAACCTGGTATCTGAATCAGGGTCATGTCACCGGGCGGCTACCGCGCGGGGCGCACCCCTCCATCGCGCCAAGCCAATTGGTCAGGACGCAGGATGGTTGGGGCTTGCTGATGTGCCAGACGCCGAAATTCTGGACCCTGTGGTGCCAGATTACGGGTAGCGCCCTGGGCGATGATCCGCGCTTCGCCACGATCCCCGCCCGACGTGAAAACCTGGCGGCGCTGAGCGATGCGGTCGACCAGGTGATGATGGCAAGGCCCACATCTGAATGGATGAATTTGCTTGGCGGTCAGGTGCCGTTTGCGCCCGTGCTCGACATTGGTGAAGCCCTGGACAGCGCCTATGTCGCGCATGTCGAGATGACCGCCAGTGTCGAACATCCGGATTCCGCTCAAGGTGTGCGAACCCTGGCATCGCCGTTCCGGGTCAATGGTGAGCGGCCGACCCTCTCGCGCGCGCCGAAAATGGGCGAGCAGAATGACGAGCTCCTGAAGCAGGACGAGACCACATGAAACTGGAAGGCCTGAAAGTCCTCGACTTGTCGGCCTTCCTGCCTGGGCCGCACATGACCATGATGATGGCGGATCATGGCGCCGACGTGATCATGGTCGAACCGGCCAATGGTGTGGGTGAACCAACGCGCGTCATCGGCGAAACAACAAGTGATGGCGTGTCGGTCTGGTTCCGCAATATTGCCCGCGGTAAGCGCAGCCTGAAGCTCAATCTCAAGGATCCGGACGGGCTCGACCTGTTCCTGCGTCTGGCCGACGCGGCAGACGTCATCGTCGAAGCGTTTCGGCCGGGTGTGGTCAAGCGGTTGGGCGTCGATTACGACACGGTCGCGGCGCGCAATCCCGGACTTATATACTGCTCGATTTCGGCCTTCGGTCAGAACTCATCACTGGCCAGGAAGCCGTCTCACGATACAGGCGTGCAAGGGCTGGCGGGATTGATCGATCTCAATCGCGGCTTGAGCGACGACAAGCCGAGTATGCCGAACATTCCTTTCGCCGATGCCAGCGCGTCCCTGATGGCGCTTTCAGCCATCCTGATGGCCTTGTATCGCCGCACCGAAACGGGCAAGGGCGACTATATTGATTTGGCCATGTATGACGCGGCGATTGCCTGGACGCCAAACGTGCTTGGTCCAACTTTCGGCGAAGACCGGCATCCAGAGCCCAAACAGATGCGCAGCTTTGGCGGCTCGGCGCTCACCCATCTCTATGAAACCTCGGATGGTGAGTTCCTCGTCTTTTCTGGCCCTGAGCTGAAATTCGCAACCAATCTGCTGACCGCACTCGGGCGCGAGGATCTGATCGAAATTGCCAAACGCCCGCCTGGTCCGGATCAGGCGCCGCTGCGGGCCTTTTTTGCCGATACGTTCAAGACCCGAACTTTGGCGGAGTGGCAGGCCTTTCTGGAACCCATTGATTGCGCTTGGTCCTGGGTGCGCAGCCTGAAAGATGCGTTCGATGATCCGTTCACGCAGGAGCGCGAGATGATTTTCACTGATGCGGACGGTCATCGACATGTCGGGCCGCCCATCAAGTTCCGAAATGAACCGCCGCAACCTGACCCAGCGGTTCCTGCGTTCGGTGAGCATAGTGACGAGATCGCGGCTGAGGCGGGTCTGGATGCAGCCGCCATTGCCGCCCTCAAAGCGAAAGGCACGATATGACCGACCTCAATTTCCCGGCGCACCGCGCCCATCTCGGCATCTGGGAAGGGACGTATCGACACATCGACCTGCAAGCGCAGGAAGAGGAGCTGATTCAGTCGCATGTGGTCTGCGAGTTTCCGCAAGACAGTGATGTCTTCTATCGACAGACCATCAAGCTTCAGCACGCCGATGGCGACGTCACAAATGCTGGGTTTGACGGTTATGATCGCGGCGACCATCTCTGGTTCGACACGCCAACTTTTGTCGGCAAGAGCTGGGAAACTCAGGATGGCGTGGTGCTGCTCAACCTGCAGCGCAAGGACGAGCCGGGCGCGCATTTTGTCGAAGTCATCATCATGGGCGAAGGCGGACAGCACCGAGCCCGAACCTGGCATTGGTTCAAGGACGGGCTGCTCTACCGGCGGACACTGTGTGACGAAAGTCGGGTGGCTTAGCCTTTGGTCCGATCAAGCCGCATCTCATAGGCAAAACGTCCGGCGGGATGCAGGCTTTCCGACAACAAGACAATCGTTCCGGCTGCATCGCGATACCGACGCACCGTGCGCAAGGCCGGATAGCCCGTCGATACGTTCAGGCGTTCGGCCTGGCTCTTGTTCAGCGCCACGGCCTCCATACGCTGCATGACACGTTCGATGCTGACGTCTCGATTGGCTTCGATCCACTCGGAAATTGAGCCTGGGAGATTCGCAATGATCGCGGTATCCGGCGCCAGGTCAGTCGGAATATAGACGGCGGTGATCGCTTGTGGGGCCTGATCCGCGACGCGGCGAAATCCGATCAGCTGCGTGTAATCGCCAGTCAGGCCAAGCCGGTCCAGGGTTTCTTCGTCGGCGGCCTGAACCGTATTGATATCAAAGTGAGAGTCGCGCGCATATTGCAGGATGGAGTCGAAATCGCCAATCGGCTGGGCAAAGGCCGGGATGCCGCGCTCAGCCACGACGGTGCCCGCCCCGCGGCGGCGTTCGATCAGGCCGTCATCGGTCAGAATGCGCAAGGCATCGCGGGCCGTGTGGCGGGAGACTTTATGCTTGCTGCAAATCTCCATTTCGGTCGGGAGCGCATCACCTGGCTTGTATTTGCCGGATGTGATGGCTTTGCGAAACTGTTCCGCCAATTGCCGGTAACGCGGTTGTGCTGTTGGCATTTAAAAGCCCTTTCGCATGTCTTGCCAGGCCGCGGAGAGCGCATCTCGAAAGCGCGGATCTGCGATGGAAATAAGCGCCTCGGCGCGTTGTTCAATTGTCTT
>JBCCZH010000123.1:0-7875 GCA_039188075.1 Pseudomonadota bacterium | reverse complement strand
TGCGGTCATTGCCCGCATCTGCTTTCATGATGGACTGACTTTGTAGCCAGCCAAAGCCAATCGCGAGCACAGCCGCGACCAAGGCTATCCAAAACCAAAGGGTCATATTTGCCCTACCTCCCTAAATGCACGAGGCACTCCGCGCCCCGATTTTCATGTTTGTGGTGTATGACTGCAACAGCCACCGCGCCTTCGCAAGGGTTATCCCGCTTAGCGCGAATTGGAATTCTACAATTAGTCTAATGCTCAAACCCAAGGGTTGAGGGAGTGTTAACAACGGCGCCTTGATGCGTCAGCTGCAATCCGGGCACCGACGTCAGGATTCCAATCTTTGTGAAACCAGGAATGGTGATATCGGACGCGGCACTTATCAGCGCGCAATAATCGTCACCAGACGCGCATTGATCGATAATTTCTCCAATACTTTCTGATGCTTGCGCCAAAGGCACTGATTCAAGATGAATGTGTGCTCCGCACCCTGATGCAGCTGCGAGGCGCGCGACATCGATCAGCAATCCATCCGAAATGTCCATGCTGGCGGTCGCGAATTTCGCAATCGTACCGGCAGCCGTGATCGGGCTGATCCGGGGGACGCGATAGCGCTGGGCCAAGTCTGCCGGACCGCCTTTTTTTGCAGCGTCCAGGCCCAAACCACCCCAACCGATCTCGCCATTGATAAACAAGAATTGCCCTTCTGTACCGCCGGATCGGCGCACCGGCCCCTCGTCCAGGCAGCGCCCGGTTAGCGTCAGAGTGAGGGTCAACGGCCCGGACGTCCGGACCAGATCGCCGCCGATCAAGGCAATTCCGAACTGCTCCAGATCCAAGCCAAGCCCTTTCATCAAGGCGGCAAAGTCTGATTCAGACCCGTTTTCGGGCCATGCGACCGACAAAAGCGCTTCGACCGGCTCTGCACCTTTAGCGATGATGTCGGACGCGTTCACGCGCACCAGTTTCTGGCCCACCGTATCCAGCGGATCGTCCGCCAGAAAATGCGTGCCCTGGGTCAGGGTATCCATGCTGACAATGGTCGGACCAGACATTGAGAGCGTCGCGACATCATCTTGCAAGCGCGCCGCGCCCGGGGCGTGAACCAGGGGTGCAATATAGTGCTGGATCCAGTCAGATTCGCGCATCAGGCCTCCGAAACCGGACTAAGACCTAAGCTTCCTCGGGCCGCAAGTCTTTCGAGACATTGTCGAGCACGGCATTGACGAAATTGGCTTCCGTCTTGTCGAAGAAATCATGCGCCAGCGAGACATATTCATCGAGCAGAATGCGCCGCGACAATTCCTGATGCGCGACCAACTCTGCCGTCGCGGCGCGCAGGATGGACCGTGTCGTAGAATCCAGTCGCGAGAGTTTCCAGCCCTTTGACAGCCGCGCCAGAATAGCGGTGTCGACCGTGGTTTGATGCTCAATCGTGGCATTGACGATGGATTTGAACAGGTCCGGATCGGCTTCTTCAACCGGATCCTCATCGGGACCGAGCCCCAATCGGTCATCCATCAAGTCGCGAATGGCGGCTTTGCCGCTCTGACCGGTCTGCTCCATTTGATACAGCGCCTGCACGGCCGCCAGGCGGGCGCCGGCGCGGCGGGCGCGGATCACTTCAAATGGGAGTTTCTGTTCGCTCATCGCGGGTCCTTTGCCACCGGTGGTCACAAAAAGCCATGCCCTTTGGGCGTTCGGACTGCGTTTCGCAACAAATAAACTAGCGCACGAACTTCTTGCGCAGTTTCAGCATTTCCAGGCAAGCGATGGCAGCGTCCTTGCCTTTGTTCTTTTGCTTGCGTTCCGCGCGCGCCAGAGCCTGGGCTTCGTTCTCGACGGTCACGATGCCATAGCCGATGGCGAGGCGCCGATCTGTGGTCAGGAACATCAACCCTTTGGCGCTTTCACCGCAGACATAATCATAATGCGTGGTCTCCCCGCGAATGACGCAGCCCAGAGCGATATAGCCATCATATCTGGCACTATCGGCCGCCATGGCGATGGCGCCAGGCACTTCGAAGGCACCAGGTACCATGATGGTTTCGATTTCACAGGGCTCACCCGAGGCTTCGAGCGCTTCGCGGGCGCCCTTCTCGAGCTCTTCCGAGATGTGCGCATAATAGGGAGAATTGACGATGAGGATACGATGCATCGGGTCTAGTCCTTGTCTGAGAGCGGTCGCCAGCCTTCAATGGTCAGGCCATAGCCGTCGAGGCCAGCAACGCGCGTGGGTTCGGTGTCAGAGAGATAAATCATTTTTCGGACGCCCAGCTCGCGCAGGATTTGCGCGCCGACGCCATATTCGCGGAGCGGCGCATGAGCATCCTTTGGATCAGACGATTTCATGCCAAGACGCTCTGCCAGAGCGTTCGGGCGCATCGTGTTCACGAACACGACCACGCCCGGCTCTTCCGCGTCAGCGATAATCTTCATCGCCCGTTCGACCAGGCCCTCTCGCGGGCCTTTTTCGCCGAGAATATCGGACAGCACATCTGTGCGGTGAACCCGGACAATGGTAGTGCTGTCGCGCTCGATCTCGCCATGAACGATGGCAATGTGCTCGCTATTGTCGATGGCGTTGCGGAAAATCACGGTCTTGAACCCGGCGCCATAAGCGCTTTCCAGATCGGCCTCGACCCGGCGCTCGAGATAGCGGTCATGATTGCGGCGATACTCGATCAGATCGGCGATCGTGCCAATCTTCAGTCCGTGCAATTGCGCGAAAGAGACAAGCTCCGGCAGGCGCGCCATGGAGCCATCATCATTCATGATCTCGCAAATTACGCCGGCTGGAAACAGGCCGGCCATGCGCGAAATGTCGACGGCGGCTTCCGTATGCCCAGCGCGGACCAGGGTGCCGCCATCCTTGGCGATCAGTGGGAATACGTGTCCGGGTGAGACGATATCGTCGGCGTCACACATCGGATCGATGGCGACTTGCACTGTGTGGCTGCGATCATGCGCCGAAATACCGGTTGTCACGCCTTCGGCAGCCTCGATCGAGACGGTAAAGGCCGTGCCCATACTCTCCCGGTTCTCGCGCGCCATCATGTCGAGATTAAGGGCTCGTCCGCGTTCGCCGGTCATCGCGAGACAGATCAAGCCGCGACCATATTTGGCCATGAAATTGATCGCTTCCGGGGTGCCGAAGCTTGCGGGGATAATCAGATCGCCTTCATTCTCGCGATCCTCGGCATCGACCAGGATGTACATCTTGCCATTGCGGGCATCTTCGATGATCTCATCGATACTGGAAATCGCTGCGGAGAAGTCTTCAGCCATTTTTGGCTCCTTGCGGATCATGCGGGACTGGCGCGTCCGCGCCGATCATGCGAGCGACGTAACGCGCCAGCATATCGATCTCAAGATTAACCTGGGCGCCGGGCTGCAATTCGCGCAGCGTCGTTACCTCCCAGGTGTGCGGAATGATAGCGACCTGAAAGTCGCCATTCGGCAAGGCTTCAGCCACGGTCAGAGAGACGCCATTAATCGCTGCGGAGCCTTTCTTGGCGAAATATTTCGCAATCTCTGCCGGCGGCCGGATGGTGATGCGGTAGCTCTGGCCTTCTGGTTCGACAGAGATAATTTCGCCAACCCCGTCGACATGCCCGAAAACGAAATGTCCGCCGAGTTCCTGACCCAGCTTCAGGCTCTGTTCGAGATTGACTTCGCTGCCTTCCTGCCAATCGCCCAGAACAGTGAGGGACAAGGTTTCCGGCACGGCCTCGACGGCAAACCAGCTGCCATCGCCCTGGGCGCCAAAATCCACAACCGTCAGACAAACGCCGGCGTGCATAATCGAGGCACCCATTTCGATACTCTCGACCGGATAGGCGCAGGACACCTCAAATCGCCGCAAGCCGTTGCGATCTTCGGCCTTGCGAATGGTGCCGACATCAGTGACCAGACCCGTGAACATGATCAATCCTTCTAAAGCTCCCCTCATTTAAGCGAATTGTCGGTAATCCCAAGTGCTATCCCCACGGCAATGGTGACGGTGTGTAGCAGAACACTGATGCTTCCTTGACGCGAGTCCTCATAATCATACCCAGCGGGTTCGTTATATCGTTGCCAAGTCCCACCGATCATTGCAGGCTATCCAAGTTCAGCGCGAACACGATTATTTGCCGCTTGGGTGAGCGGAGGGTCGCGCCTTGAATATGAGGGACGTATTATGAATAAACGAATGACTTGCCCATGGGCAAAACTCGCCACCGGTGTCAGCGCATTTGCGATTCTGACGGCCTGCGGCGGCGGTGCGAATGCGCCGGAACGCTTTGATCGCGACGATATCAGCACCACGGGGACGGTGACCGAGATTGAGGGCGGGATCAACATTGACGGTCCGGTCGCGATCCAGCTTGAGGATGATTCGACGTTCGAGATTGATGAGTCCGACCTGGACATGTTGTTCGACGAAGCGGGAAAGCTGATCGATGTCAGTGGGGAAGCATCACTGGAAGGCGAGCTGACCGACACGCTGACCGTAAGCTCACGTGTGCGAACAGAAGTGGGCTTCCGTACAGGCGCTCAGATCAATGAGGATCCGGATTTCGGCATTCAGCTGCTGGAGGATCGTGACTATCTCGTCTTCTATCTTGGCGGTGATGCCAATTTGCAAATTGAGAACCGCCAGACGCCAGGAACTTTTGAGGAAATTACCCTCTCCTCACCGCTCGATTCGAGGGCGTTTATCCTTGTCGATCCGCGCGATCCGATGAGCTATCGGTTTGGGTCCACCGCCCTGGTTGCATCCTATGGCTGGGGCGAGTCGACGGACGGCCTCCTGCCCTTCTCGCCGCGGCTCGACTTCGGCGAATTGGACAGCTTCACCGGGCACAGGCTCGAGAATGGTGCCATGGGAATCGGGTTCAAAGTGTTCGATTTCTTCGAAATTGAAGGCACACGCGTGATCAAGGATCCGCAATTCAGCGATATTAACTGGGATGACCCATTCGCGTCCGAGATCGAGGCGAAAGCCGGGATCAATGGCGGGCTCGATTTCTCGTTTGGCGTGCTCGGGATTGGCGTATTCGCGTTTGACCTGGTCGACACAAGCGGCACGATTGATCTCGGCTTTGATCGTCAGCAGGCGGCCTTTGACCTGCGCATTCAACCGGATGTCAGCTGGGTGCCGGACTGGTTTCATTTCGTGCCGGAAACCGAAGCGACCGGTCGGCTCTTCGTCAATGGCGATACAAGCTTCGCCCTGGATCTGACCAGCCAATACAAGAGCACGATTCCGGAAGCCAATCTGGCTGGCACGATGTCGGTCGACAATGACTCGACCACGCTGACCGGCACGACCATCAATACGGGTCAAACCCTGGAAGCATCGATCACGTTTGAAAATGAACGCACCACCGGGCGGGTGAGCTTTCCGGAAGAATTTGTCGACGAGATTCATGGCCAGGTCCGGGCCGAGGTCGACAATATGATGAATGGTGCCGAGGACAAAGTGGCGGCGCTGGAGAATGCCAAAACGGAATATGAGTTCGAAGCCAGCTTGCGCGGGCTACGACCGCAGCTGCCGGTCATTGCAGATTCGGTGACGAGATTGCTGGATTCCCTGCCCGACACAGTGGAGAACGCCGCGAGATCCCAGACGCGAAACTATATCAACAATACCTGCCGGACAGTGGCCGTTAGAGTCTGCCTCAGAACCTTCCTCTCCGAACGCGCGCAGAACAGCATTGTTGCCTCTGCTGGCACGAATGCGCGAGAAGAAGTCGTGGAGGCCATCGAAACCCCTAAAGAGGTAATGGCCGAGTTGAAAAAACAGGCTCTGGAAGGCGATGATGATGCCTTGCGCGGCGCCCTGAAAGATGCGCTGACGGCCGCCTATGATCAGAGAAATCTGTCCAAAGAAGTCAGCATCGAGCACGATTTTGGGGGCATATTCGGGCGGCGTACGATTTATACAACGACCGTCCAGAGACAGATCATGAATGCGGCGCAGCAGAAGACCATTCTGGATGCGCGCGACTATGTCGATTACATCCCGGCGGCGAGCCAGACTTACATTCAGGCCCAGGCCATCATTGATGCCATTCCGGCGAATGAAGTGCTGCAGGATGTCAAAGACCAAGTCGATGAAAGTTTCGATGCCGTGCCCAGCATTGGCGGCGTTGGCTATATTGCCGAGGCCGGCACATATCGCGGCTTCCTGACCATTGGGGGCACCGATTATGATGTCGGGTTCAATGTGCTCGACCCCGTTGCGCTGAGCAAAGGCGTCGCCGAGCTGATTGTGCTACATATGGCCAATGCACCCTAACCGCGCTCAGGCGCGTTGGTAGGTTGTCAGCACATCTCCATTGATCGCCTGCGCCGCGGTCACCCGCCAGCGCGGCGCCGCGTCCATGTCTTCCAGGCCAAGGGCGGCAATGGCCGGCAATCCATCCCCGCCGATCAGGATGGGGGCGCGAAACCACTCTATCGTATCGACCAGGCCAGCCTGAACGAAACTCGCTGCGAGCTGGCCACCGCCTTCAAGAAAGATTCGGGTCAGCCCCTCCACCGCACAGCGGTCCAGCAAGTGCTTGGGCGAGACTTTTCCATCCGCGCCCGGCACGGTCCAAATCTCAGGCTGGTCCGTCACAGCATCAGCCGGATAGCCTTTCGCCTCCACCGCGCTGGCCAACACGACTTTGCCCAGGCCTTGCGAGCTTAACAGTCGGGCGTGTTGAGGCGTGCGCAGCGAGCTGTCCGCAACAATGCGCACAGGTTGCTGTGCCGGCGGTGGAACGGTGCGTGCGGTCAGCAATGGGTCGTCGGCAAGCACGGTCCCAATCCCCACCAGAACCGCATCATGCGCCGCCCGCATTTCGTGCACGCGGGCGCGGCTTTCGAACCCGGTAATCCACTGACTGACGCCATTCGACAAAGCGATGCGCCCGTCCATGCTCGTGGCAATTTTCAGGGTGACTTGTGGACGAGACATTCTGGCTCAGTCCTCGTCAAACTCGGATTGTTTGATGAAGGCTGCGAAGTCCGAAGGGGCATCGAAATCGCGATAGACGCTGGCATAGCGGACATATCCAACTGGATCGACGACACGCAGGCTCTCCATGGCGAGCTCGCCAATATCCTGGGACGCGACTTCGGTTTCGCCGCTGCTCTCAAGCTTTCGCGCAATGGCCGAGACAATCTGATCAATCTGTTCGGATGAAACCGGGCGTTTGCGCAGGGCAATTCCAATCACCCGCGCCAGCTTCTCGCGCTCAAATGGCACACGTTTTCCGTCGCGTTTCACGACCGTGATTTCGCGCAACTGGACGCGCTCGAATGTGGTGAATCGGGCGCCACAATTATCGCAGCCCCGGCGTCGTCGCACAGCGGTATTGTCTTCTGCGGGGCGGCTATCCTTGACCGCCGTATTTTCAGATCCGCAGAAGGGACAGCGCAATCGCCTAGGCTCCTAACCCATTGTAAATCGGGAACTTGGCGGTCATTTCTTCAACTTCTGCGCGAACTTTGCTTTCGGTTGCCGCACTGTCTCCGCTGGCCACGGCATCGACGACTTCGCCGATCCATTTTCCGACCTGTGTGAACTCCTCAACGCCGAACCCGCGGGTCGTTCCCGCCGGAGACCCGACGCGGATCCCGCTGGTCACCATGGGTTTCTCCGGGTCGAAGGGCACGCCATTCTTGTTACACGTGATATAAGCCCGCTCCAGCGCGTGCTCGGCGTCGCGGCCGGTCACGCCTTTGGGGCGCAAATCGATCAAGGCGACATGTGTATCCGTGCCGCCAGACACGAGGTCCAGCCCGCTATCTTTTGCCGCCTGCGCCATGGCCTTCGCATTCTCGATGACGTCTGCCGCATATTGCTTGAATTCCGGGGTCAGCGCTTCACCAAAGGCGACCGCCTTGCCCGCG
>JBCCZH010000122.1:0-7892 GCA_039188075.1 Pseudomonadota bacterium | reverse complement strand
TATAAACGATCCATCTTCGGATTGCCGGTCAATGTTGTCGTCTCGATCGGGCAGAAGAAGCTCAGCGTCGCAGAGCTCCTGAAACTCAAGCCGGACACGATCATCCCGCTCACCGCAAAGATTGATGATCCGATCGAACTGCTGGTCGAGGACCGGCTGATCGCGCATGGCGAACTGATCGAGATGGAAGATGGCGCCATTGGCGTCCGCCTGACTCAAATTGAGGAAAGCGAAGATGGCTAGGCCGGAGCCAAACATCGGGACGCAGCGCGCGGTCCGATGGTTCTTCCTGATCGCTGTCGCGCTCCTGGTCAGCGCCGGCCTGGCACAGGCGCAGGTCGCGCCGGACCCGGCCACCGAAGCGCTGCAGGGAATCCTAGGCGATGGCGAAGGCCTGAGCGGGACGGTGATCCAGCTCTTCCTGTTCGTGACCGTGCTCAGCCTGGTGCCGGGCATTGCCATGATGGTCACCTGTTTGCCCTTCATGGTCATTGTCTTCTCGATCCTGCGTCAGGCACTCGGGGTCCAGCAGGCACCGCCCAATATGATGATCATGGCGCTCGCCATGTTCCTCACCTTCTTCATCATGGAGCCCGTCTTCATGGAAGCGTGGACCAATGGCCTGTCGCCTTATATTGACGGCGCCTTGACCGAGCAGGAAGCCTGGCAGCTGACGACAGAGCCGTTTCGCGAATTCATGACCAGGCGCACAGACCCGGAAGCCTTGATGGTGTTGTCGGACGCGCTCAACCGACCTGTTGGGCCAGAGACTGAGCCGTCCTTCTCGTTGCTGGCGACGGCCTTCATGCTGTCTGAGATCAAGCACGCCTTCCAGATCGGCTTCGTCATCTTCATGCCTTTCATGGTCATCGATCTGGTGGTCGCGTCCATCCTGATGGCGGTCGGTATGATGATGGTGCCGCCAACCGTTGTGTCGCTTCCGTTCAAACTTGGATTCTTCGTCCTGGCCGATGGCTGGCTGAAGATTACCGAAGCCCTGCTTAGAGGATATGCCTAGTGAGTACTGCCCCAACTCCAGCCGACTCAGCGGCCGCAAAACCGCCACTCAACGTGTCACCGTCGCAGCGCGCAGCGGTCGTTGTGGCCATGTTGGGAGAGGAAGCCGCCAAGCCGATCATTGATCGTCTGGATGATCATGCCATCGTCAATATCGCGAGCTCGCTGGAATCGATCAATTATCTGGCGCGCGAGCAGCTGATTGAAATCGTCATCGATTTCCTGCGACACCTGCGCCAGTCGAGCGGGTCAATGCGGAGCAGCCCGGAATCGGTCAAGGAATTCATGACCAATGTGCTCGACGAGCCGCGCTTGCATGTCATCTATGGTGGCGGTGAACCGCCGCCGCTGGAAGAGCAGGTGCCAGAACCCGAGAACAAGGAAGACTATAGCCGGCTCTGGGAGAAGTTTGCCGCGCGAGAGCCCGCCCAGATCGTCAAATACCTGTCCGGTCTGACGCCGAACATTATTGGCCTCATCCTGCGCAATGTGGATGCCACAATGTGTGCGGAACTGATCTGTCGTCTCGACGAGAATCTGCAAACCCAGGTGCTCGGCGAGATGGTCAATCCGCCACCGCCATCCTACGAAATCGATTCTGTCGTCGCCCGTATGGTGCGGATGGAGTTTCTTCTGGTGCCCGAGGATGATGAAGATGATGCCGACGCGCATCTTCAGACCCTGGGTGAAATGCTGAGCCTTATGCCGAATGAGCGGCGCGCGTCGCTGATGGATTATGTCTCCAAGTCGCATGCCGGCAAGGTCGATCCGATCCAGAAAGGCATGTTTGAAATCTCCGACATTCCGGTCATGCTGAATCGCAATCAGGTGCCGGTCCTGTTCAAGGAAATCGACCAGGCCACCATGCTGGAAGTGATGAGCTGTCTGCAGCGGGATTATGATGAGGTAGCCAAATATTTCCTGTCCAACATCTCGAACCGTATGGCGGATTCGATGAAGGACGAGCTGGAACAGACCAAAGCGCCGAACGCCGAAGCGGCCGAAGAGATCCTGAAAAACTTCCTGATGAAAATGATGTCGTTCAAGAAAGACGGGATCATCACGCTTGAGCGGCCGGAGCCGGAAGAAGAAGAATAGGGCGCGGTCGCCCATACCTCATCACAGAGTTGGGCGGTGTGTCCTTATCGGACGACGAGTTCGGCGTGGATCGCGCCAGCGGCTTTCATGGCCCGGATAATGTCCGCCATTTCCTGGGGCCGCACACCAAGGGCATTCAGGCCTTCGATCAGCTGTGACAAAGTGGTGTTTTCGTTCAGCAGGGCGATGTTCTCATTCCCGGTTTGGCCAACCGCAATATCCGTGCGGGGCAGGACGATGGTCTCACCTTCAGCAAATGGGTTGGGTTGCACGACGACCGGATTCTCACGCACCCGGATCGAGATATTGCCTTGCGCGATTGCCACTTGAGAAATGGTGACATCCTGACCGAGCACAATCGTGCCCGACTTTTCATCGATGACAATTCTGGCGGGTGTCTCGACTTTGACCGGCAGGTTTTCGATCGCGGCAAGGATGCGTGCGGGCGAGCCGCCATTGCCGGCCATGTTCAGCTCGATGGACCCGGGATCGCGCATGTAGGCCACAGGACCGCCAAGCGCCGTATTAATCGTATCTTCGACGCGCGCCGCTGTCGTAAAGTCTGGCGTGTGCAGCGCCAGCGTAATGGTATCCTGCGCGTTGAAATCGAACGGGATTTCCCGCTCGACAATGGCCCCGTTCGGGATCGCGCCTGTGGTGGGCGTACCAACCGTATCGCGGGCGCCATCGGCTTCGACATTCAGGCCAGAGACCATGACGCTGCCTTGCGCCACGGCATAGA
Source organism: Pseudomonadota bacterium (assembly GCA_039188075.1). Classification (GTDB taxonomy): domain Bacteria; phylum Pseudomonadota; class Alphaproteobacteria; order Caulobacterales; family Hyphomonadaceae; genus Henriciella. The sequence continues at coordinate 5,035 of JBCCZH010000122.1, read as the reverse complement.
CTTCATTGTCGGCCCCGCGCAGGGGAGTCAGGATCAGTGTGCCGCCTTCAAGACTGTCTGCGTCGCCAATCGAGGCGACCGAGATATCAATGCTCGAGCCATTCCGGGCAAACGCGGGCAGGGTGGCGGTGACCAGAACCGCGGCGACATTATTGGGTCGAATTTCCTCACCCTGAACATTCATGCCCAGGCGTTCCAGTATATTGGTCAGCGAATCCTCGGTGAAGGGCGCGTTCCGAACGGAGTCGCCCGTGCCGTTCAGTCCGACCACAATACCATAGCCGACCAGATCGTTGGTCCGCACGCCTTCGATGTCCAGCACATCGCGCAATTTGGTTTGCGCGTCGGCGGCGGGAAGGAAAACAGCAGCGGCGGCGAGGCCGAATGAAAGGAGAGGGGTCAGAAGTCGCATCAACGCATCACAGGAAATTGAGGATTGAAAGATTGGAGAGGCGCGAAGTCAGCAAATAGGACGCCTCCAGATTGGCTTCGAGCTCGCGCAATTGTGCGGCGGCCTCAAACTGGTCCTTGCCGGCAAGGTCGATGAAGGCCTGGTTGAGCAGCGTCTGTTCGCGCTCCAGCAGGGTCAGTTCATTGTCGATACTGGCTTGCCGGAACCCGATCCCGGCTTCGAGGTCGACCAGACCGGTTCGCCCTCGCTCGAGCCGTTCGAGGGCCTGATCCATGGCTGGCGTACCGCCGCGCGCAAAGGGCACCCCTTCACCGGCATGCGACAGTGACATGATCGCGAGGCCGTGAAACAGATCCGCAAAGGCCTGCTGATTGGCTAGCACACTGTCCGGATCGCTGGCAGACTGCGCGCCCTGATAGAAATTGGTCTGAAAGCCGCCCGTCGGATCGTTGAAATAGAACTCAACCTGCGTTGCGAAGTCCGTTTCATCCAGCGCACCAGCGGCGATCGCCTTTATATCGTCGAGCAAGACGTCGGCGTCGGCAAAAGGATTGGTCGCGGTGGCATTGCCGGAAAACAGGAAGCGCTCACCATGCCGGGCGCCAAAGCGTGACAGGATATCATCCAACGCCGTGCGCGCCTCTTTGGCGTAGATGTCCTGACTTTCGGTTTCATTTGTGCCGATCGCGTTGAGCATGCCAATCTGCAAACCATCGGACAGGCCCCGAACAGAAGAGAGCGCCGTTTCCGCCAGCGAGAGACGAATGCCGCGCAGGCCCAGACGCGCCTGGTCATCGGCATTGTCCTTCAGCGCCTGATCGCCCAGCAAGGCCTGATCGATCCGGCCATTGAGGTGCTTCACAAGATCTGACTGAAACCCGGTCGTGGCTTCCTCGGCCCGCGCTTCGATCTGGGCGCGCAGGCTGCTAATATTATTGGTCACGCCATTATTGAGCAGACCGTTCAAACTGATTGAGGACATAGGCTTAGATCTCCATCAGCTGTCGGACCATTTGATTGGCCACTTCGATGACGCGGGCATTCGCAGCATAAGCTTGTTCGATCAGGATCAGGTCCTGCATCTCGTCTTCAATGTCGACGCCGGTCTCGCTGGCTTCCGCCTGCTGAACGATGTCGAATTGCAGCGAGGTTGAAGAGAGGACAGACTCATTCTGGATTCGCTTCTGTCCGGCCAGCGCGCCAAGCTGGGCGATCAGATCGGTGGCTGTGTAACCGCCTTGCAGGCCAGGAACGCTGACGGTGCGAACGGTGTCAAAGGCGCCGGACAGGTTGGACAGGATGGTATTGTCGCCAGGGTCGCCCGGGGCGACGGCACCGAGCCCATCGCGGAGACGCCAGACCGCGCCGCCGCGATCCGGATCGACTAGCGCGTTGAGCTGCAATCGACCGGCGACGCCAGCGCCCGCCGTCGCATCCGTGTCCAGGAACAGGCCAGGCGATCCAACCGTATTGGTCGGGTCAATCCCGGTGCCGGAGAACCGGTCGATCAGATCCTGGGCCATTGTATCAAGCTGGGTTTCCAGCGCCGGTAAATCGGAATCGCGCAAGGTGAAGAGCGCGCCGAGTGAGCCGCTGGAAACAGCGCCAAAGGTGCCGACACCGGGCGTAATGTCTGTATCGTCAACCATCAGGCGCGACAGGTCACCGCCGGCCAGGCTCTGCGCCGGTCCGACAGCCGTCGCAGCCGTGAAGGAGACTTCGCGCGCCGGGCCCGCGACGAGATAAACGCCTTCAGCGGTCAGCACATCAATCGCGCCGCTATCGCGTTCATGCGTTTGTATCGGGAGGAATTCCGCGATCTGGTCGAGCACGCGGCCACGTTCATCGAACAAGGCAGCCGCTTCGGCTGAGCTGCGATTGATACTGGCCAGTGACCGGTTGAGATCTTCAATCTGTTTCAGCGAGGCATTCAGCGTATCGACACTGTCCGCAATATCCTGGTCGGCTTGCGCACGTTGCTGGGAGATCAGGCTCGACAGGCTGTTAAACTCGTTCACCAGATTATTGGCGGACTGCACGACCTGATTGGCATGCGTGGTCGATTCCGGACTTTGCACTGCGTCCTTCAGAGCCGAATCAAAGGCGGTGATATACTGGAACAGGGCTGAACTATCAACATCATCCCCGATCCGTTGAGAGAGCGATCCCCAGGCCGCGCTGAGCACATTGGATTGCGCCAGGTCGCTGCCAAGACGCCGCCGCTCGGTCGACAGGCGTTCATTCTCCGAGCGATCAATGCCGACAATCTGAACCCCGGCGGTTTCGCCGCCAAGAATGGTCTCGCTGACGGTCAGCGCCCGGCGTACATAGCCGGGCGTCGACGCGTTGGCGACATTCGTGGCGACCAGGTCGGCCCGGGCCCCGACAACGTCGAGCCCGGCTCTGGCGGAAATGAGGGCGCTGGAAATGCTCATCTTGAAAGCCTGTCTGGCTGACTAGCGATTAGCGTTTCAGGTTCGTGGTTTCTTGCAGCATCTCATCGACGGTCTGAACGATCTTGGCGCTTGAAGAATAAGCCCGTTGCGTTTCGATCAGATCGGTCAATTCGGATGCGATATCCGTGGTCGACTCCATCAGGGCAAAGCCGGACAGTGACCCGACGGGTCCGGTGCCCGCATCCCAGAGATACAGGCTGCCGCTTGAGCCAGACAAGGAGAACGCCTGATTGTCTCGCGCGGTCAGACCATCCAGATTTGGTACATCGCCAACCGGGATCTGGAACAGGGTGCGTCGGAAGCCGGTATCATAAATGGCTTGCAGGAAACCGCGTTCGTCGATCTCAACCGATTGCAGGTCGCCGATCGGAGCGCCATCCTTGGTCACCGAAGTGGGCGAGAAGGGCGCGGCGAGCTGGGTCATGCCTTCAAGCTGGCCTGGACGACCAATGAAGATATCGACGGGACCGTGAACCAGGTTGATGGCGACCTGGCCGGTGGCGGCATCATAGGTCGCGCCACCAGACGAGGTTGCCGTCTGGATCCGTCCGCCGGAGCCGACGGAGTCATCAAAGACGATGTCGAGCTGACCGATCGAGGTCGTTGGATCGCCGGCATCGTCAAATATCTGAACCTGCCAGGTATTGCTGGAGCCCGTGGCAGGCACGTTCGGAGTGAACTCCATACGGAGCGACTGAGACCGTCCGAGATTGTCGTAATATTCAATCGGCAGCGTAAAGGCACCGGTCGTCGCGCCGGCATTGGTGGCATCGGCGGGCAGGTTGATGCCGATCTCAATCGCCGAGGTCGGCGAGGCTGTGAACTGAGACGCCGCGATATTCACCGGTTCCAGATTGGTCCCACTATTGCGGCTGACATTGCCTATATCGCCCGCAGTGTCTGCAGGCCAGCCAAGCAGGAACAGCCCGCTTTGGGTCCGCAGGTTGCCATTCTCATCAGCTGTAAACGATCCGGTGGGCAGCAATTGCAGCGCGCGCTCCGTAGCGAGCTGGTCGACCCCTTGTAAATCGGTGACCGGAAACAGACCGCGGCCCGCGACGGCGATATCCGTCGCATTGCCGGTTGAAACCAGCGACCCGATGGCACTTACATCCTTGAAGGCATCGACCCGAACACCGCCGGCTGAATAAGCCGAACTGCGCTGTTCCAGGACCATGCTCGAAAACTCGACGTCACTCCGCTTATAGCCGAACGTTTCCGAGTTCGCGATATTGTCTGAAATTGTAGAAAGGCGTGTGGAGTTGGCGTTCAGGCCCATCACAGCCGCGTTCAAAGATGATGATATACTCATGTCGGTCGCTCCTGCAGTCGATGCAACCGAAAGTAGAAATCATTGGTTAATGGACAGATAACTCAACTTTAACTGGAGTTTCTGTCCCTTTAACTGTCCGGGTTCTGTTTCAACAGCGTGATCGAGATCCGACGGTTCTGGGCCGCGGATGGATCTTCCGGGATGAGCAGGTCTGTATCAGCACGGCCAGACACTTCCTGAATGCGGTCCAGGGCAAAGCCATTCTCGGCCATCAGGCGACGGGCGACATTGGCGCGCTCAACGGACAGATCCCAATTGTCGAAGACGGTATCATTGCGGAAGGCAAGCGAGTCCGTATGCCCGACAATCTTGATCGAATTTCCGAAGGCGCCGAAAGATTCCGAGACCGTGATGACCAATTCCTCGAGCAGTTCGGTTGGCCGGCTCTGGCCCAGTTCGAACAGAGGTACATCTTCGGAGTCGACCAGTTCCATCACGATGCCTTCGGGCGACAATTTTACCTGCAAGTGTTCAGACAGACCGGACGCACCCTGGTCGATCGCCAGCTGTAGCTGGGCTATCACGGCCGCCTCATCAATTTGCTCGGGCGCAGTTTCCTTGTCCGGCGTTTCACTTCCGGATGTGTTCGACGTTGATGGACGACCAGCTGTCGCATCGCGGGTCGCGCCGGTGCCTTTCTTGGCATAGGTCTCTTCGGTAAAGATCGAGGAGCCGTTCAGGCCATCCGAGCCGCCGCCGGAAATCCGGCTGATCGGGATGGTCGGATTGAAATAGTCGGCAATACCCTTGCGCTGTTCTTCGGTGGTCGCATTGAGCAGCCACATCAAGAGGAAGAAGGCCATCATCGCGGTCACGAAGTCGGCATAGGCCACT
>JBCCZH010000121.1:0-7907 GCA_039188075.1 Pseudomonadota bacterium | reverse complement strand
GGGTGGTGGTGAGGCCCACTCGGCAGAAGCTGTGCGGTATCGGATCAAGCAATTGATCGATGAAGAGGGCGATAAAGTCTTGTCTGATGACAAGATCGTCGAGATCCTGACAGAATTCGGGATCGAAATCGCCCGCCGCACCGTCGCGAAATATCGCGAAAGCCTGGGCATTCCGAGTTCGGTGCAAAGACGGCGTCTGTTGAAGGCGAGCGCTTAGGCGGCGCGCGCCTCGCTTCCTCTGCAGGGACCTGGTGCAGCGATTCCGGGTCTGGCCGACCTAAGATCTTCGAACGCGCCTTTTCTGCTATCTCCGATGGTCCCGGACTTGATCCGGGATCTCTCTCGCAGCTTCCGGGCGTGTAGCCTGAGGTCCCGGGTCAAGCCCGGGACGTTCGGATCAGCGCGCTAATCGAACTGGTTTAACCCTCGCCCAAATTCCACGACCGCCTCATCCTGAGCCTGTCGAAGGACGAGGCGGGGCTTCCGGGAAGCGCGTCCCCCGATCCTTCGACAAGCTCAGGATGAGGGACTATCTCTCCGCCAAATCTACTCAAGGATGGCGGATGCTCTAGACATCCAGACAGATGATTTCATCAGTATCAGGATCAATGACTTCCATCTCGCATTCGCCTGTCTCTTCGGCGTCGGCGGGCGGCGGCGATGGCGGTTTGTAGTCCGGACTGGACGCTGAAGTTTCGGGGATCAGCACATATTGATAGTCCACCATGGCATCGACGCTCACCGCGATTTGGCCGTCTGGCATCACGGTCATCGTGGCGGGCCCCATGAGCGGCAGATCATCGCCGACATAAGTGCCGCTACCGGTTTGGCGGATATTCTGTATCACGACCATGTTCGGCTGAATCTTCAGCGTTAGCGCGTGCGTCCAGGGGGCGAGGGCAAACGCCCGTCCGCCTTCAAATCGAACAGATTTCCCAAGCGTGGAAATCGTGTAATCGCCATCGATTTCCAATGCGCCTGTTTGAGGCACATTGTGGGCATATGGCAGGAAGGCCTGCATTTGGGGAATGCCGCTGGCGGCGGCAAACGCGTCGCCCATCGGTCCGGCGGCCATGGCATCCATGCCAGCGCAGCCGCCCACGCTTAGCAGCATCAACGCGGCCCCAGCCGCACTTAGTTCCCTGGCTCTTGTCGCCACATTTTGCATCAGTCTGTCTCCCGTTAAATGTGGGATCAACGTACAAATGAGGCAGGCGAAACCGTATGGGTGGCATTACCCAATTTTCGATCAGACCGAGTTGGACGAATCCAGCAAGCCATCCTTCAGCGCTTTGGCCATGAGCTCGGCGACCGAGGAGACATCAAGCTTCTGCATCAGGCTCGCACGGTGTTTCTCGACAGTTCGAGGGCTGATGCCTTGCGCGGCAGCAATCTCTTTCGTCGTTTTGCCGGACAGTACGAGATGCAGCGTCTGATGTTCGCGCGCCGTCAGGCTCACGGCGCCTTGATGCGCTTCGATCAGGGCCATGCATTCCGGGGCGATGTAGCGCCCGCCGCGCAGAATAAGCGGCAGCTTTTCGTAAAGCAGCTTGTTGGACCCGCCCTTGGCGAACATGCCGTCCACCCCGGCGCTGACCAGCATGCTGAGCACGCCCGGCGCGGTGACCGATGAATAGACCACGATCTTGGTCTGAGGGCTCCAGCGCCGAATGTCTGTATAAACCTCAGCGCCGCCTGACAAAGGCATGGTCAAATCCAGGAGGAGCAGATCAGGCTGATGCTGTTTTACGGCCGCCAGCGTTTCAAACCCGTTCGAAGTCTCGGCCACGATTTCCAGGGTCAGGAGTTCAAAATACTCGGATTGCTCAAGCGCGGCCCTTAATCCGTCGCGCACTATATCATGATCATCCGCCAGAACGGCTGTGTAAGTGTCTGAAACTGGCATATATTCTCCCTCGAACCCCTGTCTGACACAGTGGCCTGGGAAACAGAAGTCTCAGGCAGAATTAGTTGCGATCGGTAAGGTAAGCGAGATCCTGGATCCGCGGCCCACGCCCGTCCAGTAACTCAACGGGATGTCATATTTGTCCGCAAGATCCTTGACGATGGCCAGGCCTTGCCCGGTCCCCTCTGATTGCTCGCCGCGCTGGCCATGCTCGAACGCCCATTCAACGGACCCATCCGCAAACCCTTTGCCATTGTCGAGAACGTCCAGTCGCGCCTGGCCCGCGCGATGCCGCACACCGATCAAGACCTTTGTTGCCCCGGAATGAGTGATCGCATTCATCAAGAGATTGCTCATGATCCGGATGAGAATGAGCGGGGGACCGCTGACCATGGCGCTGGAAGGCGCGAAGTTTAGCGTGACGCCATTTTGCCTGGCGTCGGCGGACAAGAGCTTGTCCAGCGTTTCCAACAAGACGCCCACTGCCAGAGTCTCATGCTCGACCGCGCCGTGCAGCCCGGCTTCAGGTGATTGTGCGCCAGCATTCGACAAGTCGGCCGTCAAGTCATTCAGATGATCAAGCGCCCGCACAATGCGCTCAACGGACGGATCACTGGAGTCGTTGCGCAGGGCATCGAGCTCCGCGCGCATGGAGGCAATGGGTTGGCGAATATCGTGCGAGGCGGTCGACAATTGACGGGTGCGGGCATCCGCCGTTTCGCGCGCTCTCGCGTACTGTTTTTCCATTTTCAGCAAGTTTGCGCTCGTTTCAGCGTCTCTCCGCGCGGCTGAGACAGCCTCCTGCAGCGCTGTGTCGCGTGCTTTACGCATATCGACGAGTTCAAGCAGAACGCCAAGCATGGTCGGGAAGGCGACAATAACGAAAAATATCCTGAGGATCGCGCCTTGCTCAATCCAGGCTCGTCCATCGCTGACCAGGTACAGGATCAGGATGATAATGCACGCCAAAAGGGCGAGAATTGCGGTCGTTGCCGGCACGATCCGCCTTCGGGCATCATGTGTTCGCCAGGTCCTTGTTGCGGCCACCTGACTGGCAATCATCAATACGATCAGCGTGTTCGCGACCCCCATCCAGAGATTGAAATCCTGAATGACCCACAGGATCGGAATCGTCAGAAGCGCCAGCAATACAAGGCCCCACAGGATGGTCCTGGTGCGCGAGGTCAATTGCTCAGGGTGATAGATCTGAACGGCCCCAGCAAACCCGATCGCGCATGTCAGCTGCCCCACGCTCAACACGAATGAATCGTTGAGCGGGCGCCCCATATCGGGAAACAGACCAATCAAGCCGTCTTCCAGCATCCAGATCGATAATAACATCCCGGCAAACAGGGCGGATAGATAAAGGCCTGCCGTGTTCCTGACGGAGACGTTGAGACCGAAAAACACGACAAGAATGGTCACGGCAAAGCTGTAAAAGCCGATCGCCCAAGGCGTGTAAGCCGGCGATTGCGGCAGCGCCTGCGCGTGCACGCCCAATGCGCTCGCGCAGGCGAGAAATACGCAAATAGCGTTGAAGAATCCGATCCTTGCCACGATCTCAACCCGGTTCACAATAGTTCCTGATGCTGGGTCTAACATGATCTGGCATTTTAAAAATGGGTAGCGCTACCCATGGAGCGCAAAGGCGCGATTTGGTTCTCTTTCTCCTGAACTTTGGGATCTTGAAAAGTGAGGGAACCATGCAGACCAGGTTATTTTTGTTGATAAGACTGCTCGCCTTGTGCGGTGCGGCCTTCTTCGTTTTCTCCGGCACCGCTGAGGCGGCCTGCGGAGGCAATAATGAGCGCACATGCAAGATCGGCTTCAAGTGCGATAAGGGCTACGCGCCCGTCGGCAAGAAGTGCAAACCCTGCGGGAAAAAGAACCAGCCTGCTTGCCAGGCCGCGCGTCGTGGTCCGCAATGCTATAATTATCTCGAAAAGATCAATGGCGTCTGCCGCGCCCGCGGCGGGAACGGCCAGAAACCCTATAGCGGTGTCGGTTTTGATTGCCGTCCTGGGTACAATGTCGGCAGCAATGGCAAATGCGCGCCTTGCGGCAAGAAAGATCAGGTCGAGTGCGAGAAACTGCGCAAGGGCCCGCAGTGTAAATCTGGCTTGGACAATTATCGCGGATATTGCCGCGCCTGGGGGCAGGAGAATGAAAAACCCTGGCCAAAAAGTCGTGCTGGATATCCGTGCGACAAGGGTTTGGTCACGGAAAATGGCAAATGCGTAAAGTGTGGTGGTAAAAACCAGCCAATGTGCCGGGCCACTCGGCCAGGGCCACAATGCCGCGACTATCTAGGCGAAGTGGATGGCTATTGCCGCCCGCGCGGCAAGGAAGGGCAACTGCCATATGAAGGCATCGGCTTTGATTGTGCGCCCGGATTCAACGTCGCTGACAATGGCCGCTGCACCGCCTGTGGCGCTGACGGCCAGATCAGCTGCGAGGTGATGCGCCAGGGGCCGCAATGCAATGATGGTTTGACGAAGGAGAACGGGATCTGCGTCGCAGATGAAACGTCTGTTCTTGCTGACAAGGTCGAAGCCGCGATGCGAGGAAAACTCGGCGCCATTGCAAGCGACCTGGTCGACACGATCAACACGGCGATGGCGGCTGAGGAGAGTGATACAGCGCGTGCTTCCTTCGAGGAGTCGCGCACCAAATACAACACCACGAAGGGCGCGCGCGCGAAGGGGGCGACTGTTCGCACGAATACCGAGAGTCTTCCTGACAATAATGCCTGTCTTGGTGATCAGTTCGCCAGCTGGTCCATCGGTTTCGCAGGCGAGGCGGGAATCATTGGCGGCGGTGGCGGCGAAGCTGGAATGGTATTCCGTTGCGCTGACCATGAGGCTGGGCGCAAGGATTCCAAATTCTATGCCGCCACTATCGAAAACCGATCAGCCGGGGCCGGAGCGTCCGCCGGGGTCACGGTCGGCATGTGGTTGGCGGAGTTCGATGATATCGCGGGGCCTAGCCATGGGTTCACATTGAACTTGAGCGAAGCCTTCTCAACGTTGCAAGCGCTGTCCGTATCAACCCGCACCCTGGACAAGTTCGAGGATTTGCTGGAGGCATCGATCGAGATCTCGGTATCCATCTGGTACGAGCAAAACGATGATGGCTCGGTCGGTAAGTTCGCAGGCTTGTCAGCGACAGTCAGCAAGGGCGTGGGGATCGGTGCCGGCGGTGTCTATTCCGACGTCACCACCTACCAGCTCCCTTAGGACGAGCGCACCGCACTGAAGAATGCCGTCGCACATGTGGCGGCATTCTTTGTGTCTGAACGGACACTTGTTTTAAGCCGCATCGAAGACGCAGCGCTTCAGGGTATGTTCATCGCATCGGCAATCAGGTCTGCCTCGGCGTCTCTGAGGATAGCATCTTCAACGCTGGCGCCATGCACCGGTTCCTTGCCGACTTCCAGCATGACCGGCACTGCAAAGGGGCTGATCTTGGGCAGATCCTTGTGCACGATCTTGCCGCGTACGCGCATCAGCATGTCCGATAGCCGCCGGATGTCCAGAAACCCGGTCGCCGCATCATGCCGGGCCGCTTGTAACAGGATATGATCCGGCTCATGCGAGCGCAACACTTCATAGATCAGGTCCGTAGAGAATGTGACCTGTTTGCCCGTCTTCTCGGTACCTGGCATACGCCGCGCGATCAGGCCCGAAATCTGGGCACATTGAGCAAAGTGGCGCTTCATTAGAACGGCTTCTTCAAGCCATTCCTCGAGATCATCTCCCAGCAGGTCCGGCGCGAACAGTGCATCTAGATCAACTTGTCCCATCGGCTCCATCGCCCAGACGGCCATGGCATATTCCGACGCGACAAAACCCAGGGGCTTCGCGCCCATCCGTTCGAGACGACGGGTCAGCAACATGCCCAGGGTCTGATGCGCCAGGCGCCCTTCAAATGGGTAACATGTCAGGAAATGTCGTTCGCCCCGCGGGAAGGTCTCGATCAGCAATTCGTCGGCGGCCGGAATGGTTGAACGCAAATCCTGAATCTCAAACCATTCGCGGACCTGATCGGGCAGGGTGTGCCAGCTGTCGCGATCATGGATCATGGTTCTGACCCGCCCGGCCAGGAACTGGGTCAGCGGGAACTTGCCGCCATTGTAACTGGGGATCGCCGGGTTGGTATCCGCCGGCGCGCGCATGGTCAGGCAGTCCAGTTCCTGCACACCCAGGAAGCGAAGAATTTCCCCTGCAAAGAGAAACGTATCCCCGGGGGTCAGAGTCGAGATAAAATATTCTTCAATGTCGCCCAGTTTTCGACCGGCGCGAAGCGCGGGGCGGCCCGTTGCCTGACCAGCTTTTTCGCGGCCAACCCGGCTCGCCAGGCGGACATTCAGATGACGGGCTTCGACGATCGCGCCGACATTCATGCGATGCTGCTGACGATCACGCGCGGTGCGCGCATGCCAGGTGCCGGCCCGGGTTCGGGTGATCCGCTTGAACCGGTCATAAGTGCGCAGCGCGTAACCACCGGTCGCGACCAGATCGACCACGCGCTCAAATGTCTCCCAGTCGAGGTCGCGATAGGGCGCGGCCTGTCGCACCTCATCGTAAACGTCTTCCAGACCAAACCCTTCGCCGCAAGCGCGGCCCATAATGTGCTGCGCCAGAACATCCAGCGCGCCTTGCCGGATCGGCTCGCCATCAATCTCGCCCGCCTCGACGGCGCCTTCAGCCGCCCGGCATTCCAGGATTTCGAACCGATTGGTCGGCACCAGCATGGCCCGGCTGGCTTCATCCATGCGGTGATTGGCACGGCCGATCCGCTGGATCAGGCGGGCTGCTCCTTTCGGGGCACCCATCTGGATAACCAGGTCAACCTCGCCCCAGTCAATTCCAAGGTCCAGCGTCGAAGTGCAAACCACCGCTTTCAGCTTGCCGGCCGCCATGGCCGCCTCAACCTTGCGTCGCTGCTCCTTGGCCAGCGATCCATGGTGTAGCGCAATCGCCAGGCCGTCTTCATTCGCGGTCCATAATTCCTGGAACAGAACTTCGGCTTGCGATCTTGTGTTCACGAAGATCAGCGACATGTGAGCGGCCTTGATCTGCTCATACACTTCGCCGACGGCGAACCGGCCGGAATGGCCTGACCAGGGAATGCGTTCATCCGAAATCAGGATGTCGACATCGGCGTGAACGCCGCCCTCGGCAATGATCAGATCCGGCGTGTCATCCCGCACGCTGAGCCAGGATTGCAGCACAGCAGGTTCATGGACCGTGGCCGACAGGCCGATGAACCGGCAGGCCGGCGCCCAGTTCGACAGGGTCGCCAGACCGAGATTCAACAGATCCCCCCGTTTGCTGGGCGCAATCGCGTGGATCTCATCGATGATTACGCATTTCAGGTCCGCGAAGAACTCTGCCGCATGATCAGAAGCGATAAAAAGGGCCAACTGTTCCGGCGTCGTCAGCAGGATATCAGGCGGCGTTCGTCTTTGACGCTGGCGTTTATGTGCCGGTGTGTCGCCGGTGCGGGTTTCGATCTTGATATCGAGCCCCATTTCCTCAACCGGCGTCATCAGATTGCGCGCAACATCCACGGCCAGGGCCTTGAGCGGCGAGATGTAGAGCGTGTGCAAGGCGGGTCGGTCAGAATTGCGCTGTGCCTTGCCAGACAGTTCGATCAAACTGGCAAGAAAGCCCGCCAGCGTTTTGCCACCCCCGGTTGGCGCGATGAGCAGCGCGCTATCGCCTCGCAAGGCCGTTTCGGTCAGCGTCAATTGATGCGGACGCGGCGCCCAGTCTCGCGCAGCGAACCAGTCGTCAAACTGCGCGGGCAGACTGTAGGGAGGGGTCAGCGTGTCAGGCATTGCAATCGATCTAGCGCATTCTTATCCGGAATTGCATTATTTTCATCTGACATTCAGCCTGAACCGGGTTTGTAAGGCTGATAAATTTAGGAGTTTCCATGTCACGTCCCCACGCGCTCGCTGCGTTCGCGCTTTCTTTCTCTCTTCCAGCTGCGGCTG
>JBCCZH010000120.1:0-7972 GCA_039188075.1 Pseudomonadota bacterium | reverse complement strand
TTGCGCCGGCCGGATGCCAAAGAAGTGCTTTCCAACTTGTTTGATGAGCGCCGTCCTATATATGAGCTCGCGGATCTGACCGTCCACAGCGTGGACGGCCCACATTCCAAAACGGTCACCGCTATTATCAAGGCCCTGGAGTCATGGACGCCGCAATCATAACCGAGCCGAACCGTGTCCGCGTCGAGCTGGAAGAGCGCAGCTATGACATCCTGATTGGCGGTCAATTGCTGGCCCGCGCGGGTGAGCTGCTGCAACCCTTTCTGAAACAGGCGCGCGTGTTCGTGTTGAGTGACGAAACCGTCTGGGCGCTGCATGGCGACAGCCTCACCGCCGGTCTGAAAGCGGCGAATGTTTCAGTGCACGAAAAAGTTCTGCCTGCCGGCGAGGGAACCAAGAATTGGGCGCTGCTGGGTGAAACCCTGGACTGGCTGCTACAGACCGGCGCTGGCCGCGATGATGTCCTGATCGCCTTTGGTGGTGGTGTGATTGGCGACCTGACCGGTCTCGCCGCGTCGCTGCTCAAGCGGGGCATGCAATTTGTCCAGGTGCCGACCACGCTTCTGGCCCAGGTGGACAGTTCGGTGGGCGGCAAGACGGCGGTGAATACGACCCATGGCAAGAACCTGGTCGGGGCGTTTTATCAACCGCGCCTGGTCCTGGCGGATACTGATGTTCTGGCGACTTTGCCGGAGCGTGAGCGTCAGGCCGGCTATGCCGAGATTATCAAATATGGCCTGATCAATGACCGGCGATTCTTTGACTGGCTGACCGAGCATGGCGACAAAGTGCTGGCGCTGGAGACGACCGCGATTGCTGAAGCGGTGGCGGTCTCCTGTCAGGCGAAGGCCGATATTGTCGCCCAGGATGAGCGCGAAGGCGGCGTCCGCGCCTTGCTCAATCTCGGCCATACATTTGGCCACGCATTGGAAGCGGAGAATGGCTATCGCGCCAACCTGCTACATGGCGAAGCCGTCGGGACCGGCATGGTGCTGGCTTTGCGCTATTCAGCCCGGCTCGGCCTGATGTCGGTGCAGGATGCCGAACAAGGCGCCGCGGTGATCGCCAAATCCGGCCTGACCGCCGAGATTTCCAGCCTGCCGGGCGGCCCCTATCAGGCCGAGGCATTGGTCACGGCGATGCAACAAGACAAGAAGGCGCGCGCGGGCCGCGTGCCGCTCATTCTCGCCAAAGGACTGGGCGAGGCTTTTATCTATCCCGATGCGGACCTATCTGACGTGCGCGCATTTTTAACTGAGGAGCTGCAAAAAAGCTGATGATTATCGGCATACTCGTGACCATCGTCATCCTGATCGGCATGTCTGCCTTCTTTTCAGGGTCAGAAACAGCGCTCACCGCGGCCAGCCGGGCTCGCATGCACCAATTGGAAAAAGACGGCAATAAACGCGCCGGCCTGGTCAATCGATTGATCGCCGATCGGGAGCGCCTGATTGGCGCTATTCTGGTTGGCAACAATATCGTCAATATTCTCGCCTCGATTCTGGCGGCAGAGCTGTTTCGGCAACTTATTCCAGGGCCTTTGGGCGTTGCGATTGCGACCGCCGTGATGACCCTGGTTGTGGTGGTCTGTGCCGAGATGACTCCGAAAACCTATGCGATTAATCGCCCGGACAGTATGGCCATGCGGGTGGCGCGGCCGATCGGTGCGGTGGTCTGGGTGATTGGCTGGGTCGTGGCGGGGGCGCAGGTTCTGGTCAATGGCTTGCTGCGCCTGCTTGGCGTCACCCAGCCGGGCGATGCGGTGACCGCTGAAGATGATATTCGCGGCACCATCGACCTGCACCATTCCGAAGAAGGCCTGGATGCCAAGAACCGCCACAGACTGGTCGGTGCGCTGGATCTGAAAGACATGACGGTCGAAGAGGTCATGATCCACCGCAAGAATATCACCATGATCGATGCCGATCAGACCGCCGATGCGATTGTCCGCAAGGCGCTGGCCAGCCCGCATACGCGGCTGCCCCTGTTCCGCGGGGATCAGGAAGAAATTGTCGGCATCCTGCATGTGAAAGACCTACTCAGGGCCATTGTCGGCAATAATGGCAAGACGACGGGGCTCGATATTCTCGATATCTGCCGCGATCCCTGGTTCATTCCGGAAACCACGGCGGCAGAGGATCAACTCGACCTGTTTTTGAAGAAACGCAGCCATTTTGCTCTGGTTGTGGACGAGTATGGCGCCTTACAGGGCCTGGTCACGCTGGAAGACATTCTCGAAGAAATTGTCGGCGACATTCGCGACGAGTATGACGTGGTCGTACGCGGCGTCCGACCGCAGTCTGACGGCTCAGTCTATGTCGAAGGCGGCGTCACCATCCGGGATCTGAACCGCGCCATGGGCTGGGAGCTGCCGGACGAGGAAGCCGTGACCATTGCCGGGCTGGTCATCCATGAGGCGCAGACCATTCCGGAGCCCGGACAGCGTTTCGCTTTCTATGGCTATCGGTTCGATATTGCGCGTAAAAACCGGAACCAGATTACCGGCCTGAAAGTCATGCCTGTGCGTGAAGAACGGGACGCATGACATGCGGACCTTCGCCGAAATCCTGGACCTGGCCGCCGGCCATCACGGCTCGGCCGACGAGGTACTGGCCCGCGCGGCGAATGAGCATGGCGTTTCGGATCTGACCAAAATCAGCGACGATCGTTACCTGGCCGAAATGACCAAGGCCGTCTTCAGTGCTGGATTCAGCTGGAAAGTCATCCGCAACAAGTGGGATGGGTTCGAATCCGCCTTTGATGGGTTCCAGCCGAATCGTGTCGCCTTCTATGCGGATGAGGACCTCGACCGCCTGCTCGCGGACAAGGGCATCGTCCGCAATGGACAGAAGATTACGGCGACCATTGCAAATGCCCGGTTCGTGGCCGAGACGGCCAAAGCGCATGGCAGCTTCGGCGCCTTTCTTCGGGACTGGCCATCCGAGGACCAGGCCGGCTTGCTCGCGCATCTTGGCAAGCATGGGTCGCGGCTTGGTGGCGCGACGGCGCAGTATTTTCTCCGCTTCACCGGATATGATGCCTGGATTGCCTCGCGCGATGTCTGCGCCGCTTTGATGCGCGAAAACGTGCTGGATAAGCCGAGTGCGACCAGTAAGACCGCCTTGAAACAGGTCGATGCCGCGATCAATCAATGGCAGAGCCAGTCAGACCTGCCACGCGCGGTCATCTCCCGCGTTCTGGCGCTCTCGGTCGGACCGTCATGACCTTCGCAGCCACCATGATCACGCTCTATCCCGAGGCCTTTCCCGGGCCACTCGGAGTATCAATTCTGGACCGAGCTCATCAGGACGGACTTTGGTCCCTGGAAACGGTGCAGTTACGCGAATTCGGCCTCGGAAAGCACCGTCAGGTCGATGAAAAGCCCGCTGGCGGCGGCGCGGGCCTGGTCTTGCGCGCGGACGTTGCGGCGGCCGCGATTGATAGCCTGCCGGAAGATAACCGGCCGCTCATCTATCCAAGTCCACGCGGCGCGCCATTAACCCAGTCCATGGCCGCCAATTGGGCGCAGGGGCCGGGTCTGATCTTCTTTTGCGGGCGATTTGAAGGCCTCGATCAACGCGTGATTGACGGGCGCGAGATGCAGGAAGTCTCGCTCGGTGATTTTGTTCTGGCCGGCGGCGAAGTTGCAGCCATGGCGATGCTGGAGGCGACACTTCGCCTGATCCCGGGCGTGGCCGGAAATCAGGCCTCGGTCGAGGATGAAAGCTTCAGTGATGGCTTGCTCGAATATCCGCAATATACGTTGCCACGGACCTGGGAAAATCGCCCGACGCCGGACGTGCTTCTGTCCGGCGATCACAAAGCTGTTGCCGAGTGGAGGATTCAGCAGAGTCAGGCATTGACAAAACATCGCCGACCCGATTTATGGGCGGCTTCCCGAAATGGACCCAAATTGCGAGCGTCGGAGACGGACGATGAACATGATTGAACAGCTTGAAGCTGAAGAAGTTGCCCGCGTCACCGCTGGCAAAACCATCCCAGAATTTTCGCCAGGTGATACGCTGTCTGTGAACGTGCGTATTAAAGAAGGCGACCGTGAGCGCGTACAGCGCTATGAAGGCGTGTGCATTGCCCGCGCCGGACAAGGCCTCAATGAGAATTTCACCGTTCGTAAGATTTCGTTCGGAGAAGGCGTTGAGCGGGTTTTCCCAGTTGTGTCGCCCATGATTGAGAGCATTGAAGTGAAACGCAAAGGCCGCGTGCGCCGCGCCAAGCTTTATTATTTGCGTGATCGCCGCGGTAAATCTGCCCGGATTGCGGAGCGGACCACCGGACACGGTATGGAAACCACCGAAATCACCACGTCTAAAACCGAGCTGCGTCGTCAGCGCGATGCCGCAAAAGTGGCCCGCCGCGAAGAAGCTGCGAAAGAGCGTGAAGCCTCCGCAAAAGCGAAAGCCGCCGAAGATGCGGCCGCAGCCGCCGCGGCTGAAGCTGAAGCAGCTGCTGCAGAAGCCGCGCCAGAGGGCGACGCCGAAGCATAGTTTCTTTTCGAGACCCAGCTATTCGAAAACCCCGCTTCATCAGCGGGGTTTTTCTTTGGCCTGGCCGCGCGAAACCCGCAGACTGGCACGATTTCTGCGTTCTAACTTCTTGTTCTAACTGTCTAAAATAGCAGCAGATTTTTCTCTTATCGCGGGAATCCGATTGGAATCTCGTGTTTCGTTTCCTATACGAAATAAATGGCGCACGTTTTGCGTCTTGTCGTTCAACTGTCCCGAAATGGATCGGGTCGGGCTGGATGGCGTAATATCAAGCGGTGCGCAGACGTCGCTTAAAAGGGGTACAAGATATGAAAGTATCAAAATCGATCATAATCGGTGCGGCAGCTGCAATGCTGCTTCCACTGTCGGCCGTTGCGGACGGGGACAAGAATAGTTGGGATGGACAGGCGGCAGGTGAGCGTTACTCTGCCAGCGGCGACACCACAGCGGACCGTACGCTCACCGATGACGAAATCCGCAACATCATCTCGCAATCCGGCGCCAGCGGCGCGAACACGGATGTGCGCTATCTGGGCGGACCGCAAACCGCGATTGAAACCATCATGTGCTGTGAGAATGTCGACGAGCAGGTCGAGACCCGCACAGAGATTGAAGAAACAACTGAGTATATCGACGCCGTAACGCGCCGCGACATTACCCAGCCGGTCCAGCGCACGCTGATCCAGCCGATTACCCGCCAGGTGCTGCAGGGCTCGGTCGAGGACATTACAGAAGATCGCGTCTATGAGACCAACCGCCTCGCGACGCAGTATGAGCGCGACTCGGTCCCGACTGTGGTCGAGAATTACATCCCGCAGGTGACCACCGAAACGCGCGATGAAGTGACCGAGACGTATTATGACGTCGTCACGCGCCGCGAGATCATCCAGCCGGTTGAGCGGACCACCGTCGTTCCGGTTCAGCGCCGGATCGTGCGTCCGGTTACCGAGACGATCACCAATGAGATCCGTTATGAGACGCGCACCGCGCCAGTTCAGCGCCACTCGGTGATCATTCCGGATACGGTCGAGACCGTCACCGAAGACCTCACCACCGTGACTGAGGAACAATACACTGAGGAGGTTATTCCTTACACCTCTCAGCGGAACATCTATCAGCCCAAGACGATCACCACGATCCAGCCGATCGAGCGTCAGATCCTGCGGGCCACAACCGAGACGATTACCGAAGCCACACGCTATGAAGAAGAGCGTCTGCCGCTGCGGATCGAAACGGAAGATGCCCCGCGTGTGATCGAGAACATCACGCCGCAAGTCAGCGAGCGGACCATTCTCGAGGTCGAGGATGTCTATATCGACAATGTTACCCGCAATGTGGTTCAGCCGGTCGTCGTCACCACGATCCAGCCGGTTGTGAATGAGGTCCTGCAAGGCCGCACTGAGACAATCACCCGCGACACGCGCTATGAGACGGAAACGCTGGCCCGTCGCACCGAGCGTGTTTCCGTGCCGGAAACGGTTGTGAATTACATTCCGCAAGTCACCGAAGAGTATCAGGAAGAACGCTCCGAGACCTATTTCGAAGCTGTCACCCAGCGCGACATCTATCAGCCGGTTGTTCGGACGATCATCCAGCCGATCGAAATCCGCAAGATGAATGCGAAAACCGAAACTGTGACCAACCCGACGCGTTACGAAACGGTTCGTGCCAGCCTGGTGGTTCTGAATATCGGCGCGTCTTGCGACTGTAACTGATCCGGTCTGAGCGCCGCGGCGCTCGGATCCACCCAATCGACCTGGCGGCGAGCCCTGCCCGGTCGTCTCTCCAGGCTCCAGTTTGGAGCCGGTTGCTACGAGAAGGCGTTGAGATTTTTTCTCAGCGCCTTTTTGTTGCGCCCTACCGCTTGCAGAATAGACCGGCCCGTGCTGATACACGCGGCTGGAAAGGTGGAAAGCGATGTCCGGTCAAACCTTGTATGATAAAATCTGGAACCAACACGTTGTGCATGAGGATGCTGAAACGGGTGAGGCGCTCCTTTTTATCGACCTGCATCTTATTCACGAAGTGACGACTCCGCAGGCTTTTGCCGGCCTGAAATCCGCTGGGCGGAAAGTGCGTCGCCCGGACCTGACCCTGGCCGTGGCGGATCATAATACGCCGACTGAGAAACAGGCGCTTGGGCTAGATGGGGTCAGCGATGATGCGGCGCGCAATCAGCTTGCGGCCCTGACCCGCAATGTCGCCGAGCATGGCATCGAATTCTTCCCGATGGGCCATATCAATAATGGCATCGTCCACGTGGTCGGCCCGGAACAGGGCCGCACCCAGCCTGGCATGACCATTGTCTGCGGCGACAGCCATACCTCGACCCATGGGGCCTTTGGCGCCCTGGCGCATGGCATTGGCACATCCGAGGTCGAACATGTCCTGGCGACACAGACCCTGCGCGCTCGCAAGATGAAGAATATGGCGGTCGAAGTGTCCGGTGCCCTGGCCCATGGCGTCACGGCCAAGGACCTGGCCCTGCACCTGATCGCCCGGATCGGTACGGCCGGCGGCACGGGCTGTGTCATGGAGTATCGCGGCGAAGCGATCCGCGCCTTGTCCATGGAAGGGCGGATGACCTTGTGCAATCTGTCCATCGAAGGCGGCGCCCGGGCCGGCTTGATCGCGCCGGATCAGACCACGTTCGATTATATGAAAGGCCGCCCCGCGACACCCAAGGGCGGCGCCTGGGAAATCGCAGAGCGGCACTGGCAGACCCTGTATTCGGATGCGGATGCGGTCTGGGATGAAGTGATTCATATCAATGCCGCCGAGATTGAACCAACGGTGACCTGGGGCACCAGTCCGGAACAGGCCATCCCGCTCTCAGCGACCGTCCCCGACCCGGCGCAGATGAGCGATCCGGTCAAACAGGCCGCGGCGACTCGCGCGCTGGAATATATGGGCCTTGAAGCGGGCGCCAAGCTTGCCGGCACGCCGGTTCAGCGGGTCTTTATCGGCTCCTGCACCAATTCGCGGATTGAGGATTTGCGCGCCGCTGCGGATGTCGCGCGATCCGGCAAAGTGGCCGAAGGCGTGCGCGCCATGATCGTGCCGGGCTCAGGCCTGGTCCGCGCGCAAGCGGAAGCCGAAGGTTTGGATGAAGTATTCGAGACGGCTGGCTTTGAATGGCGCGAGCCCGGCTGTTCCATGTGCCTTGGCATGAACCCGGACATTCTGGCACCCGGCGAGCGTTGCGCCTCGACCTCGAATCGCAATTTCGAAGGCCGTCAGGGCCGCGGCGGCCGGACTCATCTGATGAGCCCGCATCTGGCGGCGCGGGCGGCGATTACCGGAGTGATCGGGGGGTGAGCCTGCGCAACTGGACCCGCCGCGAGCGTCCCGGACAATGGCCGCTGACGGGTCAGCGTGTTGTGCTGGAACCGCTCGACTGGGCCGCGCACGGAGACGGCCTGTATGACGCCGTCGCAGCGCCGGCTGTCAAACATATCTGGGATTAT
>JBCCZH010000119.1:0-8024 GCA_039188075.1 Pseudomonadota bacterium | reverse complement strand
CGTGAAATCATTGGTTGTTGCAACGCCGTCAAAGTTGACGCCAACACCGTTCCGGAAGTTGAGCGGACGTTCAACCAGGAAGAATTCGACATCATCCTGCGAGTCTGACCAAAACGCGTTGAAACGGTCATTGTCGTTGGAGGTATCAATGTATTCCAGGCCGGTCACAAAAGTATGGCCAATGGATCCGGTCTCGAACTCACCGATCAGATCACCGGTCAGGGTGAAACTCTGACGCTGGGTTGTGTCGACATAGCCGTCGATGCCGACCCGCGTCGGATCTGCGGCTTGATCGAAGGAAGAGGCGTAGAAGTTCTGGTATAGCTTGTCATAATCGCTGTAGGAGACCGACACACGGCCTTTCAGCGTGTCATTGAATTGATGCTGCAGCACACCGCGCAACAGATGCGCTTCCAGCTCGGTTGTGTTCAGATCAGCGTCGCCAAAGACAATATCCTCGAACGCCTCAACCGGCTCGCCATTGGCGCCGGTCGGGATGCCGCGATCAATGAAACGCTCATGATTGATATACTCGTAGGACAGATCCAGAGTCGTGTCTGGCGAAAGCACAATCTTGGCGGTCGGGTTCAGGCCGAACCGGTCACCATCATAGAAATCCCGGTGGTTTTCGAGACTCTCATACATCGCATTGATGCGGACCGCCGCGTTGTCGCTGACGACAAAATTGCTGTCTATCTGCGCGCCAAACGCGCCAAACGAATCCACACTCGCCTGATAGCCGGTGAACTGTTCGTCGAGCTCCGCTTTCTTGGTGACCCGATTGATCAGACCACCCGTGCCGCCGCGTCCGAACAGAAGAGCATTCGCCCCACGCAGAATTTCGACCTGCTCCAGATTGTAAAGCGGCCGATAGTATTGGACGTCATCACGGACACCATCGATGAAAAAGTCAGCGGTTGACCGCACGCCACGAAAGACCACTGCATCGCGGTGACCTTCGCCTTGCGACGAATTCACACCCGGCGTGTAGCTGATAATGTCAGAGATGCTGTCAAAACCCTGTTGCAGGATTTGATCTGCCGTCACAATCGACAGACTCTGCGGCACATCGATGATCGGGGTTGGTGTTTTCAGGGCATTGATCTGGTCGGTGTAGAGATATTGACCGACGACAACAATTTCATCCTGAACCGAGACTTCGTCCTCCGCATCCGCGCCTTGAGCAGACATGACCGGTGTTGCAAGCAAGGCCGACGCAGCTGCGGCACCCAGAAGTTTTGACATGTTTCGTGTCATGGTTTCGAGATCCTTTCATCTTCGATGCGCCGCACATAGTTTATTGCGAATAGTTTGCAATCTCATCTTACAGTGTAAAATAGTTTACAAAATAAAGTGTGCTCGATTAGCCACACTTTGAGACGTGACTAGCAACCAACCACCCCTTAGCGACCCAACGCGCCCGAAATGATTGTGCTGCACGCACGCACCTTTCTTATGGTTTTTGCAACCAACATCCTCTAAAGGACCAAGGGTTTGAATCAGAGGCAGGAATGATGGGCGATTTAAAGTCGATTTGTGTATATTGCGGCTCTTCGAATGATGTGAAGCCAGACTATTTGCAGCTCGCCCAGAATCTCGGGCGAACCCTGGCCCAGCGCAATATTCGCCTGGTCTATGGTGGCGGCGGCGTTGGTCTGATGGGCGCCTGCGCCCGGGCGGCGCATTCCGATGGCGGCGATGTGCTCGGCATCATGCCGCGTTTCCTGCTTCAGAAGGAGCGAATCTTCGAAGACGTGCCGCACGAGATTGTCGAGGACATGCATACGCGCAAACAGCGCATGTTTGACGAAAGCGACGCCTTTGTCGTCCTGCCCGGCGGTATTGGAACGCTCGAGGAAGCGGTTGAAATGCTGAGCTGGGCTCGACTCGGCCTGCACGCCAAGCCGATGGCTTTCCTTGATGAGGATGGCTTCTGGACCCCGTTCTTCGAACTGATGGACCACATTATCGATGGCAAATTCACGCCGGAAGTCTTCCGGGCCGCGCTGGTGCATGAATCCACGCCGGAAGCGGCCATCCAGGCGCTGTGTGATCGCGTCGTGAAACTCGGCGACTAGGCCCGCAAGAGGGCGTCGCCGCCCGCGACGAGGGCCTCCAGCAGGAGATCGAGATCCGCATTACGCGTCCGGTGATTGGTAATGTTCACGCGGATCGCCAGGCGCCCGTGCAAGCGGGTCGTTGACGGGGCTGCGATGCCGTCATTCTGAACCCACGCGACCAATCGCTGATTGAGATCATCCAGCTGCGCCTCGGACCGTCCCGGCGGACAATATCGAAAACAGCAAATGTTCAATGAGACCGGCGCCATCAGCTCGAATTGCTGGTGGCCTGCGACCTGCTGGCCGAGATAACGCGCCTGGTCGCAATTTTTCGCAATGGATTGCCCGATCTTGTCAGTCCCGTGCTCGAGCAGATGCGCCCAGACTTTCAATGCACGAAATCCGCGCGACAATTCCGGTCCGAAATCGACGGGCCAGGGATTGCCGGCCGCCAGTGCTTCTCCATCTGCCGCGAGATAATCCGGACGACTCGCAAACGCCTTGCGATGCGCCTCACCATCGCGGATCAACACGCAGCCAGCATCATAATTCACATGCATCCATTTATGGAAATCAAAGGCCAGGGAATCGGCACGCTCAATCCCGGCCAGTCGCGGGGCGAGGTCCGGATGGGTCATGGCGCAGGCCCCGAATGCCCCATCAACGTGAAACCAAAGCCCCTCTTGCGCGGCCAGATCGGCAAGCGCGGCAAGATCATCAATCGCACCTGTATTCACCGTTCCGACCGTACCGGCGAGGAAGAAGGGCTGAAACCCGTCGGCGCGATCGCGTGCGATCTGGTTCGTAAGGGTCTCAACATCAATCTCATAAGTCTGCGTGACCGGCACCGTGCGCAGCGCGCCTGTCCCTAACCCGATCATGTCAAACGCCCGCGCCAGACAGCTATGTGCCTGTTCCGAGACATAACCGACCAGCTTCGCATCCCCTACGCCATCGGCGCGGCTGACGAATTTTAGCGCCGAGTCTCGTGCTGTTTTGGCGGCGATGATGGTCGCCATACTGGTCCCGGAGACGACCAGGCCAGACGATAGCGATGGAAACCCGAACAGGGTCTTGCACCAGTCGATCACCTGGCGCTCGACATAGATGGCAATATGGTCGCGCCCGCCGCAATTGGCATTCATCGCCGCGCCGACAATCTCTGCCAGCAGGTTTCCGGGCGATCCTGCGCCATGAACCCAGCCAAAAAAGCGCGGATGCGTGTTCCCGACCCCATAAGGCAACAGGCGCTCAAGGCGATCCGCCACAGCGTCGAGGCGCATGCCGGTCTTGGGCACTGGCGCGGTCAGCTCGGCCTTCAGATCTTCGGGCGGTGGGGTCCAGACGCGGCCTTCTCGCGCCAGACGCAATTTCTCGATCGCCGCTTTCAGGACGCGCTGGGTTTGCGTTTCGAAGTCTTGCCAATCAACTGGATCCAGATCGCCTGGTTCGGTGGGACCCGTATCAGCCATAGCCTGCGGCGACGCCTAACCGACGCTCAGGCGAGACAAGGCGCGGTCCCGTCCCATCAGAACCAGCATGTCGCCGACGCTGGGGCCACGCTCCATGCCGGTCAGGGCCTTGCGCAATGGCATGAACAAACCTTTGCCTTTTCGCCCAGTCTCGGTTTTCAGCGCAACCGTCCAGGTGCTCCAGGTCTCACCTGTGATCTCGCCTTCCGGCAGCAGGCGCACGGCATCCGCAATGAAGTCAGCATCTTCTGCGTCGACCAGCGGCGTGATCTCGCCAAACGCGACAGGGACGAAGCGCGCGGCATCTTCGACCGTGACACAATTTTCGCGCACCAATGCCCAGAAGGTCTCGTCCGCCGCTTGCGGATCAATGGCCGCCAAACGGTCCTTTGCCGCGGAGAAGGGCATGGCATGGGTCAGCGCCGCATTCAAATTGTGCAAGTCGGCTTCGTCGAAGCGCGCCGGGGCGCGCCCGATCTTGGCGAAGTCAAACTCGTCCGCAAGCTGATCCAGGGACTCACGGATTTCCACATTGTCG
This sequence comes from Pseudomonadota bacterium, assembly GCA_039188075.1. Classification (GTDB taxonomy): domain Bacteria; phylum Pseudomonadota; class Alphaproteobacteria; order Caulobacterales; family Hyphomonadaceae; genus Henriciella. The sequence continues at coordinate 3,954 of JBCCZH010000119.1, read as the reverse complement.
CTGGTGCCGAGCTTGCCGAGCAGGGAACAAATCGCCAGCGGCTCGATGCCCTGGCTCCGCAACTCGCCCATGCCTAGTGAACCGAGCCGTTTGGACAGGCTGGCGCCATCTGCCCCGACCAGGAGCGGTGTATGCGCCATTTGCGGTGCGGTGCCGCCCAGCGCCTTGAAAATCTCGATCTGGGCGCCGGAATTGGTGACATGGTCCTCGCCGCGCACGACATGCGTAATGCCCGCCTCGATATCATCGACACAGCTTGGCAACGTATAAAGATAGGAGCCATCCGCGCGGATCAGAACCGGATCGGACAGCGAGCTGGTCTCGATGGCCTGCTCGCCACGCACCAGATCAGTCCAGACAATCCGTTCGCCACTCAGCTTGAAGCGCCAATGGGGTTTGCGTCCTTGGGCTTCATAGGCGGCCTTTTCCGCGTCTGTCAGGTTCAGGCCAGCGCGATTATAGATGGGCGGCTTGCCGCGTGCGCGCTGCAGCTTGCGCTGACGGTCAAGCTCATCGGCGGTTTCATAACAGGCATAGAGCAAACCCATATCCCGCAACTTGTCAGCCGCGGCATCATATTGCGCGAACCGTTCAGACTGTTTGAACGTGTCCCCCCAGCTCAGGCCGAGCCAAGTCAGGTCATCCTTGATGCCTTGCTCATAGGCAGCGGTGGAGCGTTCAAGGTCAGTGTCATCGATGCGCAGGATGAATGTCCCGCCCTGCCCCTTGGCGAACAGCCAATTGATCAGCGCCGTACGGACATTGCCGACATGCAGATTTCCCGTCGGAGACGGAGCGAAACGGACAACAGGATTGGTCATGGCCATGCCTTAGTGAATTCGAAGCGCTCCTTCCACACGAAATTGCCTCAAATGCCAAGCCATTGCCGTCACAATTGACAGAAACAGTAGAGTCCCCGCACCATCCCTCGCGGGACTGATGGAGATGGCCATGATGAGACGATTACTGATAGCTGCCGCAACCGTCGGCCTGGTCGTTTCCGGATGCAGTCCCACCTCCGAAGACCCGGCGGCTCCCGACCCGACGCCGGAAACCACGGACTCCGGTGCCAGCGATACGCCGGATGAGACCGAAGCCTCGACAACCCTGCCCGGCCTGTCGGACAGCAATGGCATTGAAACAATTGGCTATCCGGATGGTTGGGAATTGCAGCCCTTCTGGTCCGGCGAGTATCCCAATGCCTTTTCAGTGACCCAGGAAGGCGTCACCGTCATGGGCCATGAGACGATTACTTTTGAGAGCTTCCCGCCTATCTATTGCGGTCTGCCGCATAAGGCGACTTACAGCCCCTGGAATGGCGCGCGCCGGGAATCGGATGATCTCGATTTCGTCGCCATGGTCTTTCCGACCACATTCACCATCATGGAGGATGTCAGCGTCGAGGCCTTTGTCGGCGACGGGGTGGAACAACTCGCGCTGAGCGCCGGGGATGAGCTGATCTATAAAAGCTATCTCGCGGAAGGCTTCTTCATCGCCGAGAAAGATGGCATTCAATATGAACTGAACGAAGGCGAATTGCCCGCCAGCACGGAGTTCCAGCAAGGCCCTGAAGATCAGGAATGGGTGCTCGTCACTTGCGACGATGCTGACGGAACGCGCGCCTGGATCCTGTATCAGGACGCGATCGGCGTGCCCGGGGTCGAGCCGTTTGAGTATACTGCGTTCGGAGAGGCCGCGGACCTGCCCTAAGCGCCTTTCGCTGCGCAAACAATTTCCATGTCGGCCAGAATGGTCTATCTCGCCTGAAGCGGGATAGAGGAGGCCATCCATGAGCGAAGTGATCGACACCCCAAAAGCTGGTTGGCGCATGAAAGTCGCCATATTCGCCCTGTGCGTTTCGATATTTACCGCACTATGGATGACGGTCGCCGCACTCGGCACCAAATTTGGTTGGTGGCATTACCAAGTCGGATTACTTCAAATGACTGCCGGCATTGGTGGACCTTTAGCATTCTTCGGATTCGCATTTGGAATCATAGCTCAAATAATCGCCTTGATTAAATTCCCACGAAAGCAAGCATTCATTGTGGCGCTAGCAGCTACTTTGATCTCACTCGCTATGGCTGGGCGATTAGTAGCTTTTCGAAGCCAAGCAATGGCGGTTCCCCCAATTCACGACATTCAAACAGATTGGTCGGACCCAATTGCGTATTCCGATGCGTTGCTTCAGGTGCGGGAAGCTGATGGCGCTGAGAACGATGCAAGCCAGCTGGCACCTCGAATTGATGATGACCGCATACCTGAGCCGATCTTCGGACGATTGGTATCGGAAGTTCAGGAAGAGGCTGAACTGACGGAGGGATCAAAGGGAACCGTTTATCCCACACTTGAGCCACTATACTTCAGTCAATCGCCTGATGAAATCGCGACAATTACCGAGCGCATCCTGCGCAAAAGGGGCTGGAAAATTGTTACGCCGGCGCCGGTAGACGGCAATGCGGTCAGCCAAGTGCAACTCGAAGCGACGGAGACCTCAGGTTGGTTCGGGTTTAAGGATGATGTCGCGGTTCGCATCCGACCCAGCAACGGCGCGACTCGCGTCGATATCCGTTCGACCTCGCGCGTTGGCCTGTCCGATCTCGGCGCGAATTCAGCCCGCGTCTATAGCTTGATGGTGGAACTTGAAGACCGAGGTGACGGCCGGCGGGCACCTTAACAGCCTTTCGTTTCATGAAGCCGCTGATACCTGCGCCAAGCAGGTATCCATGGACCATAACCAAACAAGTATTTCAGCCGAAAATACTGGACCATAGGCCCCAGCGTTCGCTGGCGTCAGCGGATACTTCTTCAGAATAACTGGGTTTTTTAAGCGTCGACTTTGGTCAAGCGAAATTCGCTCTGAACCACAGGGCGGGCATCGCTGCTGGTCACCCGACCTTCATCGATTAATTTGAACATGTGTCCGAGCAGGCTGAGACAAGCCGCCGGGAATAGACGTTCTTCCAGCCCGACATACATGGTCTTGACCATTTCCGGGATCGAGGTTTCGCCGGCTTTCATCTGAGCGATCACACCATCTTCGCGATCCTGACGATGCTGGCGATAGGCCTGGATAAATTCCGCCACGAAGGCCTTGCCCTCGATGGGCGACCCATGCGTTGGCCAGAGGATGTCGAAGCCGCGGGCTTCAATCTTGTCGAGGCTCTTGAAATAGTCCGACATATTGCCGTCCGGTGGCGCGACAATCGTGGTCGACCAGCCCATGATATGGTCGCCGGACAGACAGGCATTCTCTTCCTTCAGGCCGAAGCAGAGATGGTTGGTCGTGTGTCCTGGCGTTTCGATCGTTTCCAGCGTCCAGCCGGGGCCTTCGAACAGATCGCCATCATTGGTGCACTCGTCCGGCGTGAAGCCTGGATCGTCCTCACTGCCCAGCTCGCCCTTGGCGGTCGGCTCGCCGCAGCCTTTTGCATAGACCTTACAGCCAGCCCAGTCGGCCAGCGGTTTGGCGAGGGGTGAATGGTCCGAATGGCCATGGGTGACCAGGACATATTTGACCGTTTCGCCCTCAAGCGCCGCTTTCAGGGCGTCAAAGTGAGCCTCGTCCATTGGACCTGGATCGATAATGGCGACTTCGCCATGCCCGATAATATAGACGCCGGTGCCGACATAGGTGAACGGTCCGGCATTGTTCGCAATGACGCGGCGGATCAAAGGCGAGACTTGCTCGACTTTGCCGTATTCGAATTCGATTTCACGCACAAAAGGTATAGCCATGGGAGTTTTGCTGCTTTGATTCTTCTTATTTTGTCGTGGGCCAATTAGCCTCAATTACACAAGTCAGGCAAACTACTTACGTTTCGGCGCGAACGCGGCGACGAAGGCCTTGGCCATGCGACGGGTCGATTTCAGCTTGTCTCCAAGCTTCAAGGCAACCGGTGGTCCCATATCGGTTTTGTTCGCGTCGACAATGTAAATCTTGCCGGATGCATT
>JBCCZH010000118.1:0-8060 GCA_039188075.1 Pseudomonadota bacterium | reverse complement strand
GTCGAGCAGCGTTTGATACAGCACGCCGTCCTCGGCAGCCCAGAAGAAACTTAAAAGGCTGAACACGGTCAGAACTGAAAAGGCCAGCCGCATCGTCGGTGTGTATTGACCTTGCCAGTCATTCACCCGGGCGCTTGCAAAGACTTTGGCTGGCTGGGTCACCAGGTGAGCCAGCGTTTTTGCGCCGCGCACGTTCAGTCCAAACAGGTCTGCGACGAGCGCATCCGCATCTGGTCGATCACGTGTAGAGAAGTCTCTGTCGCCTTTCAGTGTATCCCCCGCCAGTCCCATTGGTTATGGACACGACATCCATAGGCCTGACCGCGAGCCCGCGCCAGAGCTTTTTCGATCGACCTAGACGCTCTTGAAGTCGTCCTGATGGTCGAGATACCACTCATAAGTGCTTTTCAGCCCGTCCTTGAGCGCGATGGACGCCCGCCAACCAAGCTGTGCCAGCTTGCTGACATCCATCAGTTTGCGCGGCGTGCCATCGGGTTTGCTGGCATCAAACTCCAGCTCACCGGTAAACCCGGTGACGTCTGCAACGGTTTCGGCAAGTTCGCGAATGGTGCAATCCACACCTGTGCCAACATTGATGTGGCTCAGCATGGGATCTGTGTTCTGCTCATAGGTTTCCTGGTCGAGATTCATGACATGAGTGCTTGCAGACGCCATATCGTCGACGTGCAGGAATTCGCGCATCGGCGTGCCGCTGCCCCAGACCGTGACCGCGCGGTCGCTCCGCAAGGCAGCTTCGTGAAAGCGGCGCATCAATGCCGGAACAACGTGACTGTTCTCCAGGTGAAAATTATCGCCAGGCCCATACAAATTTGTCGGCATCACACTGCGATAGTCTCTGCCATATTGGCGATGATAGCTTTCACACAGCTTTATTCCGGTAATCTTGGCGATCGCGTATGGCTCATTCGTCGATTCCAGCTTGCCGGTCAGAAGCGCATCCTCTTGCATCGGCTGATCGGCAAGTTTCGGATAGATGCAGGACGATCCCAGAAATAAAAGCTGCTGCACGTCATTTTTATGTGCCGCGTGAATGATGTTTGCTTCAATCATCAGGTTTTCATAAATGAAATCAGCCGGGTAGGTATTGTTGGCATGGATGCCGCCAACTTTCGCGGCGGCGAGATAGACTTGATCAACCCGCTCGCGCTTGAAGAAAGCGTCCACCGCGGCCTGGTTCGTCAGATCAAGGTCTTGCCGCGTTCGCGTGATAATCTCACTTATGCCCTGGGCTTCCAAACGGCGCACCAGGGCCGATCCCACCATTCCGCGATGACCAGCAACAAAAACCGTTTTCGGACTCGCCATGATCTCTAATTCTCAACCGCCATGGGTGTGTCATAGCCATGCGCCTTCAGGAACGCATGTCGCTGCGCGGTCTTTAGGTCCTCAGCGACCATTTCTGCGCACATTTCCTCGACCGTGATTTCCGGTTCCCAGCCGAGTTTCTCTTTGGCTTTGGTTGGATCGCCGAGCAGCGTTTCCACTTCGGCGGGTCTGAAATAGCGTGGATCGACCGCGACAATGCGATCGCCAACAGAGAGCGCTGGTGCTTTGTCGGAGGTGACGGCCGCGACCGTCGCAAACTCGTTTTCACCTTCCCCTTCGAATTTCAGTTCAATGCCCAGTTCCCGGGCGCTGAGTTTCACGAAATCGCGCACCGAAATCTGTTTGCCCGTCGCAATCACGAAGTCATCGGCCTGATCCTGCTGCAACATCATCCATTGCATACGGACATAGTCTTTGGCGTGCCCCCAATCGCGCAAGGCATCCATGTTGCCGAGATAGAGACAGTCTTCCAGACCCTGCGCAATGTTGGCCAGCGCGCGTGTGATTTTTCGCGTCACGAAGGTCTCGCCGCGGCGCGGACTTTCATGATTGAACAGAATGCCATTGCAGGCATACATGTCATAGGACTCACGATAGTTCACCGTGATCCAATACGCGTACAGTTTGGCGACGCCATATGGGCTGCGTGGATAGAATGGCGTGGTTTCGCGCTGTGGTGTTTCCTGCACGAGGCCGTAAAGCTCGGAAGTCGACGCCTGGTAGAAACGCGTTTTCTGCTCAAGCCCGAGAAATCGGATCGCCTCCAGCAGCCGAAGAGTTCCAATCGCGTCCACATCCGCGGTATATTCGGGGGCTTCAAAGCTGACCGCGACATGGCTTTGCGCGCCGAGATTGTAAACCTCATCCGGCTGCACTTCCTGAATAAGCCGCGTCAGATTGGACGTGTCGGTCAGATCGCCATAATGCAGCACAAATCGCTGATTGTCGGTGTGCGGGTCTTCGTAAATATGATCGATGCGTTGCGTATTGAAAGAAGACGCTCGTCGCTTAAGGCCATGAACTTCATAGCCTTTCTCCAATAGAAATTCAGAAAGATAGGATCCATCCTGTCCAGTCGTTCCGGTAATAAGCGCGCGTTTCATATGGTCCCACCCGAGAATTCTAATCAGCGTTACTGTGCTTTGCGGTCCCTACTACGTTCTGCAAAGCATACAAGGGAATTCATGCGAATACTGCTTCCCTCTTGCACTATCTGGCAGCGTCAGTAACACACGGCAAATTCTGACCAATTTTGGAGCAGCGCGCTATGGCCGGACCGCAATATGTTTATCACATGCAGGGCGTCTCGAAGACGTATCCCGGTGGCAAACAAGTCTTTGAGAACATCCATCTGTCATTTCTGCCGGATGCCAAGATTGGCGTGGTCGGCATAAACGGGGCAGGTAAGTCAACACTGCTGAAAATCATGGCCGGCGTGGAGACCGAGTTCAATGGTGAGGCGTGGGCGGCTGACGGCATTAAAGTCGGTTATCTGCCGCAGGAACCGCAGCTGAACCCGGATCTGACCGTATTTGAGAATGTCGCCGCAGAATGTCCTGAAAAGCAGCTACTGGACAAGTTCAACGCCATCTCCATGCAACTGGCTGAAGATTATACAGACGAGTTGATGGAGGAGATGACGGCGCTGCAAGAGCAAGTCGACGCCGCGGATGCCTGGGACATTGATTCCAAGATTGAAATGGCCATGGAGGCGCTGCGCTGCCCGCCGGATACGGCGGAGGTGAACGCGCTGTCCGGCGGTGAGATTCGCCGGGTCGCCATTTGTCGTCTGCTTCTCTCCCGCCCCGACATGATCCTGATGGATGAACCTACCAACCATCTCGACGCCGAGACGGTGGCCTGGCTGCAAAACTATCTGATCAATTTCAAAGGCTGCGTCATTCTGGTGACGCATGATCGCTATTTCCTGGACGATATTACCGGCTGGATTCTGGAGCTCGATCGCGGGCGCGGAATTCCGTACGAAGGCAATTATTCAGCCTGGCTGGAACAGAAAGCCAAGCGCATGGAACAAGAAGCTCGAGAAGACAAAGGTCGCCAGCGCGCGCTTGCCAAGGAACTCGAATGGGTTCGCTCCAGCCCGAAAGCACGGCAAGCCAAATCAAAGGCCCGGATCCAGGCCTATGAGGAAATGGCCAACAAGGCGGAACGCGAGACAGTGTCCAATGCGACCATTCGCATTCCCCCTGGACCACGATTGGGCAACAAGGTTCTGGAGGCGGAAAAGCTGCGCAAGGGCTTTGGCAATAATCTGCTGATTGAAGACCTGGACTTCAAACTCCCACCAGGCGGAATCGTTGGGGTGATCGGGCCGAACGGCGCCGGCAAATCGACTCTGTTCAAGATGATCCTCGAACAGGAGAAACCGGATGCCGGCACGCTCGAGCTCGGCGACACGGTCAAGCTCGGCTATGTCGATCAGAGCCGCGACAAGCTGGATGACAAGAAGAATGTCTGGGAAGAAATTTCTGACGGCCTAGACGTCATCAAACTCGGCAGTGTCGAAATGAATTCCCGCGCCTATGTCAGCGCCTTCAACTTCAAGAAGACCGATCAGCAAAAACCGGTTGGTAAACTGTCAGGCGGGGAACGCAACCGCGTGCATCTGGCCAAGATGCTGCGCGAAGGTGGCAATCTGCTTCTGCTCGACGAACCGACCAATGATCTCGATGTCGAGACCCTGCAGGCCCTGGAGGAAGGACTTGAGAGCTTCCCTGGTTGCGCCGTTGTGATTTCGCACGATCGCTGGTTCCTCGATCGGATGGCGACGCATATCCTGGCGTTCGAAGGGGACAGCCATGTCGAATGGTTCGAGGGCGATTTCAGCTCTTATCTGGAAGACAAGAAACGCCGCCTCGGCCCGGAAGCGGTCGAGCCAAAACGGGTGAAGTTCAAGAAGTTCGCGCGCTAGATCACGAAGTCCGGATCGGTGATCGCTTCGAACGCCGTTTTCGGATCCCCATCGGGATCGAAGAGTAGCGGGTAATTTGATCGGCTGATCGGGAAATTGTTCAGCCACGACCCTGAGTCGCGAAGGCCCCACAGGCTGACCGATGTCACGCTGTCCCGTGCCTTGAACCCGTCAAACAAGTCGCGATAGAGCTGCGCCTGCTGCTGATAGACGCTGTCCGGAACATCTGACGCCATCGTGCCATAGCCGGTCTGGCAATTGATGCCGGACGCGAAACACTCGCCAGGATCATTATAGACCGAAATGTCGAGCTCGGTGACATGTTGTTCCAATCCGGCGCCCAGCGCATCAATCTCGTCGATCGCTGCGAGCGCATCATCGGCATTGGCGCCAACGCTCAGGTGCATTTGATGTCCGACCCCGTCGAGCGGAATGCCGCGATCCAGCAAATCGCGAATAACTGTGATCAGGCGCCCGCGCTTTCCGGTGAGTTCGGTATTGTAATCGTTGATGAACAGCCTCGCCGCCGGATCGGCTGTGCGGGCAGCCTGAAACGCCCAGTCGATATAGTCCTTTCCGGTCGCCTGAAACCAGTCATCCTGGCGATACGTGTCCGAAGCGGCGTCCGAGACCACTTCATTGACCACATCCCAGGCATAGATGTCGCCTGCATAATGCGTCAGGACCTCATTGATGTAGGTTTCCAGCTTGTCGCGAACATCGCTGGCGCTGCCAATTGTGAAATATCCTGGCGTTGACCGATACCAGAGCAGGGCGTGCCCCCTCAGGCTTGCTCCATTCATTACCGCGAAATCCAGCAGGGTATCGCCAGGGCCGAAATCAAAACTGCCCTGGTTTGGGGCGATGATGTCGGCCTTCATCTCGAACTCGGCGGTGATCGAATTGAAATGCTGTTCAGCGAGTGCTTGATCAATGTCACCCCCAGTGATCTGCCCGGCCTGAACCGCGGCGCCGATCAGGAAATTGCTGGCGAAGACATTCTTGAGCACGGCCGTTGAGCTTGGCGGCGGGGGCGGTGGCGGCGGCGGTGACGCAATGGGGGCGGTTGGCGACGCCGCATTGCCACCCCCACCGGTGCAGGCGCTGACGACAGCAGCGCTGAGGACGGCGAGGACCTGTCGGCGTTCCATCGAATTTTTGTCCATACCGCTTCCTCTGCCTTTGGCCTCATTATGTTAGCGCTATCATTTCTGCCGATCCTGAGCTTGTCAATCGTTGTGATCGTGCAGATGTGATCAACCGGAGGCGCAAACGAATTGTACTCTATACGCGAGCGGTTAGAACGGTCTCCAAATCTGATTTTGAGGGCTAGAGGAGTATGAGGGATGAAACATTTATTGGCAGGAGTCGCGCTTGGCGTGCTTTGCGGCGCGTGCAGCTCGGTCGCCGACGTCTCGGCAACTGCGGATGCCGATATCGAGGCGGTTATGCCTGAACGCGCGGCCGACCTGATTTTGCAAACCTTGCCGGATATAGCCGAGGCGCTGGAAGCCGGCGACGTCACATCCGAAGAATTGGTGACGGCTTATCTGATGCGGATCGAGTCGATCGATCGTTCTGGTCCGACTTTGCAATCCGTGCTGGCCGTCAATCCGAACGCGCTTGAGGATGCGGTTGAAAGCGATGCGCGCCGCGCCATGGGGAAATCCTGGGGTCCGCTGGATGGCGTGCCCGTCCTGCTCAAGGACAATATTGAGTCGCTCGACCCGGTGGCCACGACGGCTGGCGCGCTGGCGCTGAAAGACAATATCACGGGTCGCGACAGCCCCTTGGTCGCTGGCTTGCGGGAACAGGGCGCCATCATTCTCGGCAAGACGAACCTTAGCCAATGGGCGAATTTCCGGTCGAATGATTCAATGAGCGGCTGGTCAGCGCTGGGCGGCCAGGTTCGAAATCCGCATATGCTGGATCGCAATCCGTGCGGGTCCAGCTCGGGCTCTGGTGCGGCGGCGGCCGCATCGCTCGCGGCAGGAACGGTCGGAACCGAGACGAACGGTTCGGTGATCTGTCCGTCCAACGTCAATGGCATTGTCGGGTTCAAGCCGACGGTGGGCCTGGTCGCGCAAGACTATATCGTTCCGATTTCATCCTCGCAGGACACGGCCGGGCCGATGACCAAATCGGTCAAAGGCGCCGCTATGATGATGAATGCCATGGCGACCGGCGCGGCCAAGACCGACTATGTGGCAGCCCTCGATGCGGGCAGCCTGTCCGGCGCCCGGGTGGGTGTGCTGCGATTCTCGCAAGGCTCGAATGCCGACATTCTGGGACGGTTCGATGCGGCGCTCGCAGTGCTGGAAGCGCAAGGCGCGATCCTGGTCGAGATTGATGAATTCGCGCCTGATGCCGAGAATTTCTGGGGCGATGCACTGAGCGTGCTGCAATATGAGTTCAAGCATACATTGAACGAGTACCTTGCAAGCACCCCGGACGCGGTGACCACACGCTCCCTGGCCGATCTGATTGCTTTCAATGAAGCCAATGCCGAGATCGAGCTGGCGCTCTTCGATCAGAGCCTGTTCGTCGCTTCTGAAGAAAAAGGGCCGATTACAGACGAAGAGTACACAGCGGCGCGTGAAACTGTGCAAGCGGCATCACGGGCCAATGGCATCGACAAATTGCTGGCCGAACATGATGTCCAGATGCTGGTCTCCCCCTCCGGCCCGCTCAGCCCGCGGGTCGATCCAGTCAATGGTGACACCTGGCCAGCCTGGGCCGGTGCGGGTTATCTCGCAGCGATTGCCGGTTATCCGCACATCACCGTTCCGATGGGTGAGGTGCATGGCGTTCCGATCGGTTTTTCCATCATGAGCGGCAAGGATGCCGATGCGGCCGTCCTGTCCTGGGGATACGCTTATGAGCAAGCCAGTCAGATGCGGGTCGAACCGCAATACCTGGAAACCGCTGAGTCCCGCCCTGAGATCGCAGCTGCGATGAAGGCCAAGTGAGCTAGCTTATGAGGCGATTGAGATAGTCGCCATATTCATTGGGGTGATCGGCGGCGAGTTTCAAAACCTGTTCGTCGTCGATCAAACCAATGTGCCATGCCACTTCCTCTGGACAAGCAATCTTGCTGCCGGTTCGCTTTTCGACCGCGTGCACATATTCCGCGGCTTGCAGCAACCCATCAAACGTCCCGGCATCCAGCCAGGCCGTGCCCCGGGGCAGGACTTTCAAGTCCAGTGCACCGCGCTCCAGATATTCCCGATTGATACTCGTGATCTCGATTTCACCGCGCCGCGATGGCTTCACGGATTTAGCGATGGACACGACTTCATTGTCATAGAAATACAGCCCCGTGACGGCGAGGTTGCTTTTTGGGTTTGTCGGCTTCTCTTCAATAGAGAGGATTTCGCCATTGGCCCCTTGCTCTACAATCCCGAAGCTTGATGGATCGGCGACCGTATAGCCGAATATCGTGGCTCCTGTGTTCGCGCGGTTGATCGCTTGTAATTGCTCGCCCAGTCCCGCGCCGTGAAAAATATTGTCGCCCAGAGCCAAGGCGCAGGGATCGTCGCCGATAAAGGTCTCGCCGATCAGAAACGCATCCGCGAGACCACGCGGGTCACCTTGGGCTTCATATTGAAAGCGCACGCCCCAATCTTCACCTGAACCCAGTAGTTCCTTGTACAAAGGCAGGGCTTGCGGCGTTGAAATAATCAGGAAGTCTGTCACCCCGGCCAACATCAGGGTGGTGATCGGGTGATAGATCATCGGTTTGTCATAGACCGGAAACAATTGTTTCGAGATGCCACGCGTG
>JBCCZH010000117.1:0-8061 GCA_039188075.1 Pseudomonadota bacterium | reverse complement strand
CTGGATCGTGTCGGACATGCTTAACCCTGGGCCAAGAGTTGATTTCAGGCGCGTGAGCGGGCACTCGTGTCGCGTTCGATCTCGCTCGTCAAGGAGACACGCTATGTCTGCATCTGCTCACCGCCCTCGCCGCTCCTGTCTGTACATGCCGGGGGCCAATCCCCGCGCGCTTGAAAAAGCCAAGACTCTGGCGGCAGACACGCTCATTTTCGATCTTGAAGACGCTGTCGCGCCCGAAGCCAAACTGGAAGCCCGCGAGACGGTGTGCGCCGCTGTGACCGCAGGCGGCTATGGCAATCGCGAAGTCGTGGTGCGGATCAATGGCCTCGACACCGAATGGGGGTTGGACGATCTGAAGGCGGCGGTGGCGGCCGCTCCAGATGCCATCCTCGCGCCGAAAGTGATTGATGGCGGTGACATAGATCGCCTCAATGATGCGATGAGCCGCGCCGGCGCCCCGGACGAGATGGGGCTCTGGGTCATGATCGAGATGCCTAAGGCCATTCTCAATATTCAGGACATTGCCGAAGCGGTCGGCCGCACCCGCCTGACTGCTTTTGTCATGGGCACCAATGACCTCGCCAAGGAGCTGCGTGGGGTCAATGATCCACCGGTGCGCACGGCCTTCCAGACCTCGCTCGGCCTCAGCGTCTCCGCGGCGCGGGCGTATGACCTGCTGGCCATTGATGGTGTGTTCAATGGTATTGGCGATGAAGACGGCTTGAGCGCGGAATGCCAGCAAGGCCGCTTGATGGGCTTTGACGGCAAGACGCTGATCCATCCGTCACAACTCGAAGCCGCCAACCGGATCTTCGCCCCGGCGGCAGAAGATGTTGATCAGGCCAAGGCCGTGATCGAGGCCTTCGCGGACCCGGCCAATGCTGGCAAGGGGGTGCTCAAGGTGAATGGCAAGATGACAGAGCTGCTACACCTTGAAGAGGCGCAGCGGACAGTTGCGGTGGCGGATGCGATTGCGACGATGGCAGGGTAGGGGCGATCTATTCGTTTATGCGCAGACGGCTGAACTTTGGCGTCAGCGATTCGTCCAGGCTGGCCCCGTTATGAAGCCAACCGACTCATCAATTTCGAGATATCTCTGCAGGACTCCGTCATACGGCTGATCTCCGGACTCAGCTATTTCAAGTTGATCTCGAAGGCTTTGCAATGACGTGATCGAAAGCAGCGGTGGCGAAACCGAGTTCGATTTGGCGTGTGCCCCGTAAACGCGCGTTTGCGGCGAGACGTGTTTTAGCAACATTTCCGCAGTCTCCAGGTAAGATGACCTGCTCGACCCGGGAACGAACGCATATAAATTGCCCTCATAGAAATAATCTCCCGTGAATAGAAGATCACTGCCGGGGTCGAACACGACCACGGATTCTGGCGTATGTCCTGGCGCGGAAAAAAGCTTCAGATGTCGATCACCGAGGTCGAATGATTCACCATGTTGAAACCAGCGGCTGACGGTTATTCTGGGATCTGACTGACCGTCGATAAAGCCTAGGTGTTGGTATCGAGACATGTTCAACGTGTCTCCTTTCGCGTGACGTCTCACGCTAGGTATGTCGAGCATCAGAATATTGTCGAATGCGCCGACGCCACCGACATGGTCAAAGTGAAAATGGGATAGCACAACATGGATCGGTTTGTCTGTCAGGTTCGCTATTGGCGTGGAGATATCTCTCAGACCCGCGCCAGTATCGAACAGCAATGCACGCTCTGATCCAACGATGAGATAGCTCCAATTATATTGATAGTATCGAGGCTCGCCGATCGCAAAAATATTCGATCCAACTTCCGATACCGACCAATATTGATCCAGTAAGGTTTCTTGTTGCGGATGGTCAGCGATTTTGGGTTTTCCGCGTCGCTCTAGTCCGTACAATTCCGCAGCCACTGTCGGGAACATCAACAGCGCGGTGCACGCCAGGACGAACAAAACGAAACCGCTCCCATACAATATCAGGCGCATCTTCGAAGCTGCCTTTCGTCATGTAATGAATGTACTATGATGCGATCGCACCCGAAGCAATTGTCGCCATGTCTTAAATGTTATGTGCAAATTCGAGCACTCGCGATTTTGCAAATGTGTTTGTTCGCGGCGACCTAATCATCCCGAAACCGGTTCGTAATCGGATAACGCCGATCCCGCCCGAAATTCTTCGACCCGACCTTTACGCCAGGTGGCGCCTGGCGGCGCTTGTATTCCGCAATGTACAGCAAATGCTCGATCCGCCGGACCGTGGCGGCGTCATGGCCGCGGGCGAGGATTTCGTCGAGATCCTCTTCGCCATCGACGAGGCCGCGCAGGATGTCGTCCAGGACATCATAAGGTGGCAGCGAGTCTTCGTCTTTTTGGTCCTCGCGCAGTTCGGCGCTTGGCGGTTTCGTGATGATCCGGTCGGGGATCACCTCGCCGCCAGGTCCGAAGGCGCCCAGCGGTACCGCCGTGTTGCGCCAGCGGGACAAGGCGAAGACTTCGGTTTTGTAGAAATCCTTCAGCGCATTATAGCCGCCGCACATATCGCCATAGAGGGTCGCATAGCCGACCGCCATTTCCGACTTGTTGCCCGTGGTGACGACCATATGACCGAACTTGTTGGACAGCGCCATCAGGGTCAGGCCGCGCAGACGGGACTGAATATTCTCTTCGGTTGTGTCCGGCTGCGTCTCGGCAAAAGCCGCGCCCAGCATGTCATCCAGCGCGCCAACGCCCGGCGCGATATTGATATTGTCATAGCGCACGCCAAGCGCTTCGGCGCAGGCCTTGGCATCCTCGAGACTGTCGGAGGAAGTATACTTGCTGGGCATCATCACACACCAGACCCGATCCGGGCCGAGCGCGTCGACGGCCATGGCCGCGGTCAGGGCGCTATCAATCCCGCCGGACAGGCCTAGCACGACGCCCGGAAACCGGTTCTTGTTGACATAATCGCCGAGCGCCAGCGTGGCGGCGCGATATTCCGCTTCCCAACCCGTGGTCAGCTTGGCCGGGGCATCGGCCGGGACAAAGCGGTGGCTGTCCCCATCATACGTGACCACCGCCGTACCGGTAACAAAGTCGCCGAGCAATTGATGCTCCGCGCCATCAAAGTCGACCGCATAAGAGGCGCCATCAAAGACCAGCTCATCCTGACCGCCGACCTGATTGACGAACAGATACGGCACCCCGGTCTTGGCCCAGGCCGAGAAGGTCGAATGCCGCTCGGCATTTACCGTCCGCCGCCAGGGCGAGGCATTCGGCACCAATAGGACTTCCGCGCCAGCCGCATGCAGCGCCGCCGGGACGCGCGCGTACCAGATGTCCTCACAGATCGCGAGGCCGACCTGGATGCCATTCATCTCGACGGTTTCATGTTCCCCTTCGCCGGCGTCAAAAATGCGTTTCTCGTCAAACACGCCATAATTGGGCAGCTCGCGCTTGTCATAGCGCATCCGAAGGATGCCGCCTTGCAGAAGCAGGATGGAGTTGAAGAGCTTGCCATCCGCGGCCCAGGGCGACCCAATCAGGATGGCGGGCCCTTTGGCCGTCAACTCGGCCAGTTCGTGGATGGCGGCCATGGAGTGTTCGACCGCGGCAGGCTTCAGCACCAGGTCCTCTGCCGGATAGCCGAGAATGAACAATTCCGACAGAACCAGCAGGTCTGCGCCCTTGTCCCGGGCTTCGGCATAGGCGGTTTCCGCCAAGGCCTTGTTTCCCTTGATATCTCCCACCACGGGATTGAGCTGGGCAGCGAGCATTTTGAGCGTCTTGGTCATGTTGCTCAGGTAGGAAGTTTTTGGCGCGGTGACAATCATCGCGCAGCGTCGCAGGGCTCACGCACCGCTAACCTGGATGTGTCTACCACACACCGGCCTGTGAATTGAGTGTGATGGGCGGCGTCTCTAGCTTGAAGGAAACAACGCTACACGGAGTTCCTCATGTCTCATGCCATTGAACGATCCATCTCGCTCTATCGCCATACCAGTGGTCCGCTGCGCTGCCTGTCAGACCGTGATCCGTGTAATCTGCGCGGTGCCCTTCAGCGCCCCCGCCGCGAGGCTTCCGAGCGGAAAAAGTCTGCGGAGGCGAAGCCATGTCAAAACGCGTAAAGGCTCCGAAATCCTATGATCACAAGCCGGCCAGGCTGTTGCTCTATCGCTGGGGCGGCAAATGGGGGCCGTTCAAGGTGAAGATTCCATGCGGGGAATGCACGCTGACCACAGATATCGTCAAAGATGTTCTGGAGCATGAGCTAAAGACGGCGGAGGTCGAGCTGACCGTCCGCGACTGGCTCAGCCACATGGTCAAGGCGGTGTTCCAGGGCGCGCGGCACGCGCCGGTCCTCATGCTGAATGGCAAAGTGCTCAGCCAGGGCGTCGCGATCAATCGCGGGCTGTTGGCCGAAGCCGTGATGACGGAACATGTCCAGCACTTCCCGCTGAAAGGGACGCATATTTTTGGCAAGGAGAATTGCGGATATTGCACCAAAGCCAAGGCGATGGCCGAGAGTGCCGGGATCGCGTTCGAGTATCATGATGTCGTGAAGAATCCGGGCGCGATGTATGAAATGCTGGCGCGGGTGAAGCCAATTGTCGGACCCAAAACGCCGATCACCACGCCGCAAATCTGGATCGATGGCGAATATATTGGCGGCTATGATCAATTGCGGGCGCATCTCGAAGCGCAACCCGCAACGCTTGATGATCGACCTCAAGCGTCCGACTTCAATGTCCAAGTTGGTGACCCCGAAAGGCGCCTCGATAAGGTTCTGCACTAGTCCGAGCGTCTGATTTTTAGGTTCCGTTGAGATCGTGCGCGTTTTGTCCTGGCGTCCGCGCGCGGGATGCGAATATCCTATTCCTGCGGAGAGGGCGGGAGCGCACATGAATCGGTCGCTGGATGTTGGAATTGTCGGCGCGGGCATTGGCGGCCTGGCGCTTGGCACCCTGTTGGCCAGGGATGGCCACAAGGTTCGCATCTATGATCAGTTCGAGACGCCGAAGCCAATTGGCTCAGGCTTGATGCTGCAACAAACCGGTCTTGCGGTCCTGGAACAACTTGGCTTGCGCGCGGAGATTGACCGCCTTGGGACACGGATCGAGCGACTCTGGGGCCTGACCACGCCGTCGCTGCGCCCGGTGCTGGACGTCCGCTATGCGAAATGGCGCAAGGAGCTTTATGGCCTGGGGGTGCAACGCGGCCTGATCTTTGAAACCCTGCTGAAAACAGCCTTGCAGGCGGGCATTGATCTGGTGCTCGACACCCCCATTGACGGGGTCGACCTTGCTGAACCGGCTTTCATTTCGCCCGATGGCACACGCTTGGGCAAATGCGATCTTGCCATCTATGCACATGGCGCCCGGTCAACGCTGACCCCAAAGGATCGCGGTGTCGATCTGCCTTATGGGGCGCTGTGGGCGACCTTGCCCTGGCCAGAGCAGGGTCCGTTCGATGCGACAGCGCTTGAACAGCGCTATCGCGATGCCAGCCAGATGACCGGTGTGATGCCTTCCGGGCGTCTATCGCCAGACGCGCCCGAGACCCTGACCTATTTCTGGTCTATTCGCGGTGATCAGGAAGCGGCATGGCGTAATCAATCACTGGATACATGGAAGGCCGCAGCCACGGCCCTGTGGCCTGAGACTGAAATGCTGCTCGATCAATTTGCAAGCCATGAGGATCTGACCTTTGCGCGCTATCGTCATCACACGGCGCGGGCGCCGATTGCCGGGCGCGGCTTTGCACGGATTGGTGATGCCTGGCACGCCGCCTCGCCGCAATTGGGGCAGGGGGCCAATATGGCGTTGCTTGACGCCTGGGCGCTGGCGTGTGCCGTGCGCGACTCCGATGATGTCTCAGCTGCGCTGAAAAGCTATCTCAGGATGCGGCAGTACCATGTCCGGCTTTATCAGATCATGACTTGGATGTTCACGCCGGTCTATCAGGGCGACAATCGCTTTCTGCCCTGGTTGCGCGACTGGCTGGCGGCGCCCTTGAGCCGGATCTGGCCCGCGCCGCCCCTACTGGCCGCCATGGTTGCTGGGGTCATTGGGTCACCGCTCAAGCGGCTCGGCCTCGAAAATTCCTGACCCCGCGACAGGTTTGACAGGCGCGCTCGCGCTGGCACACTCCATCAGATAAAAGGAGGTGCGCATGACCGAGCATGATCTGGTAATCCGAAACGGATTCGTGGTGGATGGCTCGGGCGCGCCCGGACGGGACGCTGACATTGCCATAAAGGCCGGGCGTATCTCTGCCGTCGGCACGATTCCCAGCACAGGTACGGAAGAAATCGACGCCAAGGGCAAACTCGTGGCGCCGGGCTTTGTCGACATTCACACGCATTATGATGGCCAGGTGACCTGGGGCGATACGCTGTCACCCTCGTCCAATCACGGTGTGACCACGGCTATTATGGGCAATTGCGGCGTCGGCTTCGCGCCCGTGCGGACGGCTGATCATGACCGCCTCATTCGATTGATGGAAGGGGTTGAGGATATTCCATTTCCGGTTCTGGCCGAAGGTCTGCCCTGGAATTGGGAGAGTTTCCCGGACTATCTCGACAGCCTGGACTCGCGCGCGTTCGATATCGACTTCGGCACCCAGCTGCCGCACGCCGCCTTGCGCGTCTATGTCATGGGCGAGCGCGGTGCCAATCGTGAAGACGCGACGGATCAAGACATCGCCGCCATGTCGGCCCTGGCGAAAGCGGCGGTCGAAGCGGGTGCGCTCGGCTTTTCCACCTCGCGGACCTTGAACCATCGCACGTCGGACGGCCAACCCACCCCGACGCTGACCGCCTCTGAGCAGGAATTGACGGGTATTGCCATGGCGCTTGGTGAAGCTGGCAAGGGTGTTCTTCAATTCGTCTCTGATTTCAACGACCCGGAGAAAGAAGCCGCAATGCTGCGCCGGATTGTTGAGCGATCCGGACGCCCGCTCTCCGTCTCACTGGCGCAAGCTGACGTTGCGCCAGAAGGTTGGAAACACTTGCTCGGCGCGATTGAGTCGGCTGCGTCAGAGGGTCTGGACATGCGGGCACAGGTCGGGCCGCGACCGGTCGGGTTGCTGCTCGGGCTGGAACTCACGCTCAATCCATTCTCCGGTCATCCGGTCTATCAGGCGATTGCCCAGGAGCCATTTGCGGCGCGCCTCGCTGCCTTGCATGATCCGGCATTTCGGGCGCGCCTCTTGAACGATGAGCCAGATGCGGACAATCCGTTCGTGAAATCCATCTTGCGGAGCTTCGGCAAGATGTTCGTGCTTGGCGACCCGCCAGACTATGAGCCCACAGCCGACAAGACGGTCGCCGCGATTGCTGCGGCCCGCGGCACATCGCCAGAGGCGGTGGCCCTGGACCTGATGCTCACGGACGAGGGGCGCGGCATGCTCTATCTGCCGTTCCTGAATTATGCACAAGGCAGTCTCGATCCGGTCAAGGCGATGCTGGAAAGCCCGGCCAGCCTGCCAGGTCTGTCTGATGGTGGCGCGCATGTCGGCATGATTTGCGATGGCTCTTTTCCGACCACACTGCTGACCCATTGGGCCAGAGATCGTTCGCGCGGCGATAAATTACCGCTCGAATTCCTGATCAAGCGACAATGCCACGACACCGCGGCCTGGGTCGGGTTGAAGGATCGCGGTCTGCTCAAGCCGGGCTATCGCGCCGATCTCAACATTATCGATTTCGATGGCTTGACCTTGCACACGCCGCACATTGTGTACGACCTGCCCGCGGGCGGTCGCCGGTTGATGCAGGAGGCGGACGGCTATGATGCGACTTTGGTGGCCGGACAGGTCATCCAGCGTCATGGGGAAGCGACCGGCGCGAAACCCGGGCGTCTGGTCCGCGGGGCACGGGCGGCTTAGCCGGCCTGTTCCAGGGCTTCCCGGCGTTTCTCAGCGGCAGATTTCTTGACGCTTTCCGAACGCAATTGCCCGCAGGCGGCAAAAATATCGCGGCCGCGCGGGGTCCGGATGGGGCTGGCATAGCCGGCCCGATTGACCACTTCGGCAAAGGCCTCAATCGTTTCCCATTCAGAACACTCATAAGGCGAACCCGGCCACGGATTGAATGG
>JBCCZH010000116.1:0-8114 GCA_039188075.1 Pseudomonadota bacterium | reverse complement strand
GATCACCCGAATTTGAATTCGCCTCTTCAATCATTCGGCATAAATGCTAGGCTTCGGAACGGAACTTGGATGACCCAGATGCGATTTTTGACCTCCACCAGTTTATCTCTAACCCTGCTGGCGCTTGCCAGTTGCGGACAGACCGGCAGTGATCCAGCTGTCCAATTGTCTGACATTTCAGGCGACTGGTCGCTCGATGCCTCGTCATCAAAGATTGCCTTTGCCTCCATCAAGGTCGGCGAACTGATCGAGACTCATTACTTCCCGGGCCTATCCGGATCAATGAGCGAAAGCGGTGAAACCGTGATCGACATTCCCCTGGATCAGGTCGAAACGAAGATCGATCTACGCAATGAACGGATGCGGACCATGTTCTTCGAGACGAACGCCTACCCGACCGCTCAAATCCGAGCCAGCGTAGATCCCTCCGCGTTTGCGGATCTTCCGATTGGCGGGCGTGTTGAGGCTGAGCTTGATGCCGTTTTGTCTCTGCACGGCAGTGATTCGACGGTTTTCGCTGACGTGTTTGTGACGCGGATTGCTGCATCCCGCGTCGAAGTCGCGACCAGCGAGCCGGTCGTTGTACATGTTGCTGATCACAATCTGGAAGCCGGTCTGGAGGCATTGAGGGAGGTGGCGGGACTCACCGACATCACACCTGCCGTGCCAGTCACATTCACATTGGTCTTTGAAGCGGCAAATGCTGGCTGAGGCTCCCTCGGTAGACGTTTGCGCATCAATCTGGCTAAACTTTGCTCGGGGCAATCCGGGAGCCAGTCATGTACCGCGCCACACTTACCATCATCGCAGTTGTCTTCAGTGGGGTTATAGCCGCCTGCTCCTCGATTGAGCCTGTTATCGACCCAACCACTGAGCCGTCTCCCGTTCCAATCATATTCGATACCGATTTTGGCGGTGATGCAGATGATCTCGGCGCGGTCGCCATGCTGCATTACTATGCCGATCAAGGCGATATAGATTTGCTCGCCATTGTCAGCTGGTCACACGAAGCCTATGCCCTGTCGGCTCTGGCGGCGGTCAATCAATTCTATGGACGACCCGATTTACAGCTCGGCGTGAGAGAGGTCGATGCCTGGCGCACAGACTGGAATTATAATCAGGTGATTGCAGAACAATTCCCGCATGACTCGGCCGTCGTCGAGGAGGCTGAACCTGCCGTCACGCTCTATCGTCGATTGCTCGCGGATGCGACGCCAAACTCGATCACGGTCGTGACGGTTGGTCCGCTGGCCAATATTCAGAACCTGCTGCGCTCTGAACCCGATGCGATCTCAGACTTGACCGGCGCCGAACTCGTGGCGGCCAAAGTCGATCAATTCGTCATTATGGGCGGTCAGTTTCCGGAAGGGATCACCGCGCACGGCCCGGAATGGAATTTCGATGGCAATATGGAAGGCGTCACACAAGGCGTCCTCGAATCGATCACGCGCCCAGTCATCTTTAGCGGCTATGAGGTCGGGGAAGCCCTGAAATATGGCGATGCCTTGAATGCGCATCCGTCCAATACGCCGCTCTATGTCGGCTATAAATATTTCAGCGAGCATGCCCCCTGGATGAAACAGGATTATCGCGGAAAAATTCTCGACAATTCCTCGTTCGACCAGACAGCGGTCATGTATGCCGCGATCAATGGCGTCGATGACTATTGGACCCTCAGCCCGCCCGGGACTCTCCGCGTCGATGAAACCGGAATTGGCACCTGGACGGAAGACGCAAAGGGCCGGCATCGATACCTGCTTTTGACGGACGATATAGAGACCACAGTCGCGAAGATTGCCGAAGCCATGACGCACTAAATCGCGTGTGCCACAGGCCTTACGAACTCCTTGGGCGCGCCAACCACATCGCCATCAGGAATGTGATGCCATTGGTGACCAGGGTCACGCCCAATATGGTCAGAACGATGGAAGGTTCGTTGAGATTGTTGCCCGCCTGTCGCTCATAGATGCGGCTGAAATAGGCTCGATAGTTCAGGCAAAGCGCAAACCCCCAACCAGCGGCCATCCAGCCGGCCGAAGACACATCGCGCCGGGTCAATGCGCTGACCCCGCCCAGGGTCATCAGACCAATCGCGATCAGATCGACGATATAGGCTGACAAAGGCTGGCCATAGACGACGTGATAATACGTCTCGCCCGAGAAATGCAGAAACGCCGCCGCCAGCGTCAGAATGGCGAACGGCGTTTCAAATCTGGACCGCATTGGATCGTTTAGAACTTCACTTCCGGTGGCGTGCCCATGCTCGCCCGGTCTTCGCCCAGGTCGAAGAATTCACGCGGCTCGAAATTGAAGCTGCCAGCCACAAGGGACCCAGGGAATTGCTCTCGCGCGGTGTTATAATCCTGCACTGCAGAGTTATAGAACCGGCGCGCGGCGGCAATCTTGTCTTCAATCACGGCCAGCTCGTCCTGAAGATCCAGGAAGTTCTGATTGGCTTTCAGGTCCGGATAGGCTTCCGCCAGCGCAAAGAGCTTTCCAAGCGCCTGTCCAAGCATGCCTTCTGCGGCGCCCATTTCACCAGGTGTATTCGCGCTCACCGCACTCTGGCGGGCCTGAATGACGGCGTCGAGCGTGTCTTTCTCATGCGCGGCATAGCCTTTGACCGTCTCAACCAGGTTTGGAATGAGATTCTGGCGCTGCTTGAGCTGGACATCAATGTCGGCAAAAGCCTGGTTGCAGCGTTGGCGCTTGGCAACAAGACCATTGTAGATGCCGATCACGAACACGGCGAGCAGGACAATCAGTCCCAGGACGACGTAAAGTGGCGTCATTCGGAAAACTCCCTAAAAATTTCGATCCCTGTTAGAATAGCTAATGGGGCTCTTGCCCCTGCGCAAGGCTCACGCATCGATTAGCATCTTCGCCCGGGCAAAGACCTGTTCGAACATTTCCGCCGTCAATCGCCCCGTATTCGTATTGTAGCGAGAGCAATGATAGCTTGAGAGCAGCGTCATCTCTCCCAACTTGTATTCCGAAGCATGACCGAACGGATGGTCCTTTAATCGCAGGCCCAGCGTGCGTACCGTTGTGTCATGACTGATTTTTCCCAAACAAAGCAGTACTTTGGCATTCTTCAATGCCTCTATCCGGGCCTTCAGAAAGGGGCGGCACTGATTGATCTCCGCCCCGACCGGTTTGTTTTGCGGCGGCACACAGCGGACCGCATTGGTCACCATGGTGCGCTTCAGCGACAGGCCATCGTCCGGACGGCGATCATACTTTCCGTCCGTCAGGTCGAACTTGCCGAGCGTCTCGTAAAGCAGGTCGCCGGCCCAATCTCCGGTAAAAGGACGCCCGGTCCGATTGGCACCGCGGAGCCCAGGGGCCAGCCCAATGATCAGCAATTCCGCGTCTTCGGTGCCGAAGCTCGGCACAGCGCCATTGAACCAGTCCGGCTCTTTCTCGCGTTGATCCAGAATGAACTGTCGCAAACGCGGACAAAGGTCGCAATCCTTCGGGGCTTCCGAGCCAATCATGACGGCCATAAATACAGTCTCCCCGGGACCTCTTACGGGTCCTGATTTCTGATCTTGCTGACACCCACCACCATTTGTTCATTTTCGCAATGATGGGTTGCTGATTTGGCCTCTGATTCCATGCAAGTTCGGGTTGCGTTCGCCTGCTGCACTGCATATAAGGGCGGGCTACAGGAGATTTACATGGCCCGTGTGACTGTTGAGGACTGCGTTGACAAAGTCCCAAACCGTTTTGATCTGATCCTTTTGGCGGCGCAACGCTCGCGCATGATCCGTGAAGGGTCTCCGCTGACGGTCGATCGCGACAATGATAAAGACCCCGTCGTATCTCTGCGCGAGATTGCCGATGAGTCGATTGATCTGAAGGTCGTGAAAGAATCTCTGGTGGCGGAACTGCAAGAAGTTCGTCCCGGCGAAGAGGAAGAGCGCGAAGCCGATCGCTTGGCCCTTCAGTCTGGCCCAGCCGCAACCGAAGAAGACGTTATGCGCGCCTATCAAGCCGAGCTTGAGTCCGGCCGCGACGACCGAATGTAGGTGTAAATGGCAACAGCGACCGTCAAAACAGAAGACCGGTCGCGCGCTTCGAGGCCGCCGCGCGGCATTCGTGATGACGAGCCATTTCTGACCAAGGAAGAGCTGGCGGGCACAGTCCTCGCCTATCAACCGGATGCCAATCGGGCGTTGCTGCATCGTGCCTATGATTTCGCGCGCGAGAAGCATGGCGATCAGCTGCGCCAGTCTGGCGACCCTTATTATTCCCACCCGGTCCGCGTCGCGACCCTGCTTGCAGCGACCCGCCTCGATCAGGCGACGATCATGGCGGGGCTGCTACATGACACGGTCGAGGATTGCGACGATGTCGATCTGGCAATGATCGAAGACCTGTTTGGCGCTGATGTCGCCGAACTCGTCGATGGGGTCACCAAACTGGGTCAGTTGGAATATCAGAGCGAAGCCAGCAAACAGGCCGAGAATTTTCAGAAATTCATCCTGGCGACGGTCAACGATGTCCGCGTCCTTCTGGTCAAGCTTGCAGACCGTCTGCACAATATGCGGACCCTTCACTTCAAGAAGAAAGAAGAGTCACGCCGCCGCGTCTCGCGGGAGACGATGGACCTGTACGCTCCGCTCGCCAGGCGGATTGGTCTCCACTATGTCGCGTCTGAAATGGAAGACCTGGCCTTCCAGCATCTCAACCCGGAAGCCCGGGCGCAAATCCTGACGCAGCTGGAGACATTGGAATCCCGCAACAAGGATGATCTCGAGCGCATCCGGCTCGCCATTCGTCAGGTGATGGAGCGTGAGGATATCGAGTGCCGGATCAAGGGACGCCGCAAGGAACCCTATTCAATCTGGCGTAAGCTTGAGAAAAAATCGATCTCTTTTGAAGACGTTGCCGACATATTCGGGTTTCGTGTGATCGTATCGGATGTGGCAGAATGCTATAAGGCACTGGGCGCGTTTCATACCGAATGGGCCTGTCTGCCAGACCGGTTCCGCGATTTTATCTCCGTGCCAAAGCCGAATGGATACGCCTCCTTGCACACAACTGTGCGGGCCATTGGCAATCGCCTGGTCGAGCTGCAAATTCGCACCGAGGAAATGGACGATACGGCTGAGCGCGGGGTTGCCGCGCACTGGACCTATAAGGACAGCGCATACGGGTTTGACCTGGACAGCTCCAAAGCCGCGGGCCTGGACCCCTCTGCCAATTTGCGCGCCTTTGGTGAGTTGCTGACCCATGGCGGCGATGCTCAGGACTTTCTCGAGCATGCCAAGATGGAGATGTATCGCACACACGTGTTCGCGTTCACGCCCAAAGGTCGACTGGTTCTGCTGCCGGCCGGCTCAATGCCGCTCGATTTTGCTTATGCGGTCCATACCGTGGTGGGCGACACTTGCGATGGCGCGAAGATCAATGGCGTCCCGCGCAACCTCCGTACGCCGCTCCAGAATGGCGATGTGGTCGAGATCATTCGCCGTGAGGATCCGCGGCCCCTGCCCGGTTATGAGACGCTTTGTGTCACGGGCCGCGCCCGCGCGGCGCAACGCAAGCTCCGCCGCGAGCTCGAAACCCTGCAATTCGCGAATCTCGGCCGCAACATGCTGGAACGCGCCTTGCGTCAGCATGAGATCGACCCGGTCAGCGTCGATATGCGCAAAGTGTCCGAGCGGGCTGGCTTTGACGGCGTGCAGGCCATGTTCGAAGCGCTCGGTCGCAGCCATGACGAGGTCGCTCGCATTCTCACCATCGCCTTCCCTGGACTGGATCTGCATTCAGGAGGCGCCACCTCCAAGGT
This sequence comes from Pseudomonadota bacterium, assembly GCA_039188075.1. GTDB lineage: Bacteria > Pseudomonadota > Alphaproteobacteria > Caulobacterales > Hyphomonadaceae > Henriciella. Next base: position 2,317 of record JBCCZH010000116.1, on the reverse strand, counting down.
CATGCTGGATGATGAACATGCCTCCAGCATGATTGCCGGCGAGAACCTGACGCCCGGCGTCACCCTGCATCTGGCGGAATGCTGTCACCCGATCCCGGGCGATCGCATCATCGGCCTGCGGCAGCCCGACAAGGGCCTCGTGGTGCATACCATTTATTGCGGCAAGGTTGCTGAATTTGATGACCAGCCTGACCTTTGGGTCGATTTGCAATGGACCGAACTCGCCAAATCCGGCGTCCGCGCCGTTGGCCGCATCGCCGTGAATGCCGCCGACAATAAGGGCGTCATGGCCCAGCAATGCAGTGTTGTGGCACAGGCCGGTGGGAATATTACCAGCGTCTCGACGCGCAGTCGCGGCCCGGGTTTTATGGAATTGACCTTTGACATCGAAGTCGATGATCTCAGGCATCTGGAACAGATCAAAGCAGCGCTTCGGGCGCTCGCCGTCGTTGAACGCGTTGAACGAATTGAGGAGAGTGAATTTGAATAATGAGCAAGTCCTGGACGTGTTTCGCGATGCCGGCGCGCTGCTTGAAGGACACTTCATTCTCTCATCCGGGCGCCGCAGCCCGGTTTTTCTTCAAAAAGCCCTTGTCTTCTCTCAACCCGAATTGTCGTCAAAGCTTTGCGGCGCCTTGGCTACGAAGGTGAAAGAACGGCTCGGCGAAATTGATGTCGTCGTTGGCCCTGCCATGGGCGGCGTCATTCCGAGCTATGAGCTGGCCCGGCACCTTGGCTGCCGCGCCGTCTTCGTCGAGCGTGTCGAGGGCGCCTTCGAGCTGCGCCGCAGTTTCGAGATTGGTGAAAATGATCGCGTTCTGATCGCGGAGGACATTGTCACCACCGGCCTGTCTTTCCGTGAAACAGTAGATGCATTGAACAAGCTGCCCGGGACCGTTGTTGGCGGGTCGTGCATCATCGATCGCAGCGGCGGCGAGGCTGATGTCGGATGTGAGCTGGTCTCGCTTGCGGCTATTAAATTTCCGGACTATGCCGCCGATGACCTGCCGCCTGAGTTGCAATCGATCCCGGCCTACAAGCCTGGTAGTCGGGGTCTGAAATAATGACGAACCGGATCCGTTTAGGCGTCAATATTGATCATGTCGCGACCATCCGTAATGCGCGTGGCGGACGACACCCAGATATTGCCCGCGCCGCCGAAATCGCGACCAAAGCCGGCGCCGATGGAATCACCTTTCATCTGCGCGAAGATCGCCGTCACATCATGGATCCGGATCTTGAGGCCATTCGCGCCGCGACAGACTTGCCGCTGAATATGGAAATGGCGGCGACCGAAGAGATGCACGTGATCGCGATGGGGTATAAGCCGGAAACGGCCATGTTTGTTCCAGAGAAACGCGAAGAGCGCACCACGGAAGGCGGTCTCAACGCAGCGCGCGAACACAATAAGCTGACACCGATGATTCGCGCCTTGAAGGATAATGGCAGCCGCGTCTCCCTTTTCATCGAACCGGACCCGGTGCAGTTGGTCGCGGCTCAGCGCATGGGCGCAGATATTACGGAGTTTCACACCGGTCGCTTTGTCGAACTTAGTCTTGCAGGTGAAACCGAACTCGCCGAAGTCGAATTGCAACGCATTGCCGATTGCGCCAAGCGCGCGGTCGATATTGGCATCGAACCACAGGCTGGGCATGGTCTGACCTATGATACCGTCAAACCCGTCGCGGCTATTCCGGAACTCACAGAACTCAATATCGGCCATTTCCTGATTGGCGAAGCCATATTTGCCGGCCTCGATCCAGCGATCCGTCATATGCGTGACCTAATGGATGAAGCGCGCGCATGATAATCGGTATCGGCAATGATCTCTGTAATATTGAGCGCATCAAGGGCTCGCTCGAACGATTTGGCGAACGATTCGAGAAACGCTGCTTCACTGAGGGCGAAATTGCCAAGGCGCGGCGCCGTCGCCTGACGGCTGAGACATATGCCAAAAGGTTCGCCGCCAAGGAAGCTTGTGCCAAGGCCCTCGGCACCGGCGTTCCCCGGCGCGGCGTGCATTGGAAGATGATGGAAGTGGTCAACCTGTCTTCCGGCAAACCAACCATGAAATTGACCGAAGGGGCATTGAAACGGCTCGCGGAGATCACACCGGACGGACATGAAGCGCATGTCCATCTGACCATGACCGACGACCATCCCTGGGCCGAGGCGCAGGTGATCATTGAGGCTTTGCCGAAATGAAACGCCCGTCCCGCCCCAAACGCACGCGGCTTCGCGCCAGCGCCAAAGGCGCGAGCCAACCGCGCCTGGAGCGCGACAAGCAGCGCAAGCTGGAAACCGCGATGGGGTACCG
>JBCCZH010000115.1:0-8324 GCA_039188075.1 Pseudomonadota bacterium | reverse complement strand
TCAGTGGAATTGACGGTTAACCGCAACGGATCGGAGCAAACCATTCGTTTAAGGTTCGGTGAGTAGGATACGAATCATGAAGAAGCTGATCGCAGCATCTGCCCTGGCCCTGAGCATACATGGCCTTGCCGCAGCGGAGATGAATTCTCCGCGCGCTGAACGGCACGTGCTCAGCCTGAACGACGTTGATATTACAGCACTTATTGACGATGTCTCGATCATTACAGGCTATACGTTCATCCTGCATCCGGACGTCCGACGGACCAAGGTTACGGTCATGTCGCAAGCCCCGATGGACACAGCCGAAGTCTTCCAGGTCTTCCTGGCGACGTTGCGCGTGCACGGATTCGCCGCGGTTCCAGCCGGTAAAGGGGTTTACCGGATTGTGCCGGAGCAGATGGCGATTGGGGATGCGTCGGTGCGCGGGACAGGACCGAATGCGTTCATCACTCAAGTGTTTAAACTGAATAATTTCAGTGCGATAGAGGCCGCGCAAATGGTCAAGCCATTGATCGATGCGCAGGGTCAGGTGGTCGCAAATGCGCGCTCGAATACGCTGGTTCTGGTCGACTATTCGTCAAATATGCCCCGATTGCGCGAAATTGTGCAGGGTCTGGACGAAAATGACCGAACCAAGGTCGAAACCGTTGAGCTGCGCAACGTTCCGGCGCGCGAGATTGAGGGCATTCTAACCGATCTTCTGTCCGATCGCGATGACAATCCCAATAATCGCTTTGAAGTGTCGGCTGCGACCACGTCCAATTCCATCGTTCTGAAGGGGGATGAAGCGACCGTTGCGCGGGCCATTCGGGTGGCTCAGGAACTCGATCAGACGGATCCGGTTCGCGACAGTCTGCGCGTGATTGAGCTCAGAAATTCAAACGCCGAAGACATTGTGCCCATCCTCGAACGCCTGGCCGAGACCATGGCGGAACAGGCCTCGCCTGGCGATTCTCAGGTTCCTGGTGCCACGATTGCGCATCACCAGCCGACCAATTCCCTCGTCATCAGCGCTTCGCCAGACACCATTCTTGCCATGGAGCGCGTGGTCGAAGCGCTCGACAAGCGCCGTGCGCAAGTCCTGGTCGAGGCGATTATTGTCGAAATGTCAGACGACACCGCCCGCAGCCTGGGTGTGCAATTCCTGCTCTCCGGCACGGGCGAATCCTCTGTCCCATTCCTCAGCACTAATTTCTCCCGCGAAGCGCCAAATCTGCTCGAAATTGCGGGGGCGATTGTTGATCCGGACGTCTTTGGCGGCACCAATCCGCTGACCACCGGGGCGATTGAATCGCTCCTGGGCCTCCAGCCGGCTGTCGGAGTCGGCGGCCGCAGCGGCGATACGCTGTTCGGCGCGATTTTGACGGCGGTTGAGGCGGATACCAATTCAAAAGTCCTGTCCAAGCCGTTCAATTTGACCCTGGACAATGGCACGTCCGAGCTTCTGGTCGGTCAGCAAATCCCGATCGCCACAGGTGAGACGCTGGGGTCTGATAACAGCAACCCATTCCGGACCGTGACGCGCCAGGATGTCGGCATCAAGCTGAATGTGACGCCCCGCATTTCGGCGGATGACACGATCCATCTCGATATTTTCCAGGAAGTCTCCAGCGTCTCGGAGACGCTCAGCGACGGGCTGGATGACTTTGCCACCAATATCCGTCAGATCACCACGAATGTGCTTGCCGATAATGGTGAGATCATCGTTCTGGGCGGCCTGATTGAGCAACAGAATGCGCAGGTCAATTCCAAGGTGCCGCTGGCCGGCGATATTCCAGTGGTCGGCAATCTGTTCAAGTCGGAAACCAATTCGGTGGTCCGGACCAATCTGATGGTCTTCATCCGCCCCACTATTGTTCGCGATCGTGAGGATGCACGCGCCGTCACATCGCGCAATTATCGTTATATCCGCGCCGAAGAAATGCTGCGCGAAGGCAATGAAGATGGTGTCTCAGAACTGGACGGCTTCATCTCGGAAGTGCTCGGCGTCGATGTTGAACAAACGCCGGCGCTGCGCGGGCGCAGCGAATAATACTCGGCGCCGACGCCGAACGGATATGATTATAGAGAGTGTCATTGACGAATACGGATCTGTCTTATGCCTTTGCTCGTGATAAAGGCCTTGTTGTCCTCGAAGGCGAGGGCGACCAGATCCGGCTTGGGGTTCGCAATGGTGCAGATCCTTTCTCGCTGATCGAGGCCCGCCGTGTCCTGCGCCGTCCGATCCGACTGCACCCGATGGGCGCACAGGATTTTGAACGCGCGCTGACCGAGCATTATGCCCGCGACGGTGTTTCTGGCGACGAAGCGGAGGCCGCGCTCGACAGCCAGGGTGGCCTCGCGAGCCTTGTTGATGGCATTCCAGAAACCGCAGACCTGCTCGATGGCGATGATGACGCGCCCGTCGTCCGTTTGATCAATGGCCTGATCTATGAGGCGGTCAATCGCAAGGCGTCAGACGTCCATATCGAACCGCACGAGGACACATTGTCCGTGCGCTATCGCATTGATGGCGTGTTGCAGGAAGTGCTGACTCCATCCCGGCGCCTGGCCGCCCCGCTGACCAGCCGGATCAAGGTCATGGCGCGCCTCGACATTGCCGAGAAACGGATCCCGCAGGATGGCCGCATCTCGCTGTCCATTGGCGGGCGCAGCATAGATGTTCGCGTCTCGACCCTGCCGAGCCGGTATGGCGAGCGGGTGACGATGCGTCTGCTCGACACGCGCAACGCTCTGTTGGGGCTGGACGAGCTTGGCATGGACGAGGTCACGCTTGGCCGGGTCCGGGACATTCTGGCCCAGCCAAATGGGATCACGCTGGTCACTGGTCCAACTGGATCCGGAAAAACGACCACGCTGTATTCGGCTTTATCAGTGCTCAACAATGGCGAGCGCAATGTGATGACGCTCGAAGATCCGATCGAATATGGCCTGGAAGGCATTTCGCAGACGCAGATGCATCACAAGGTCGGGCTGACTTTTGCGGCCACGCTGCGCGCCATCTTGCGGCACGATCCAGACGTGGTCATGGTCGGTGAGATTCGTGATCTGGAAACCGCGAAAGTCGCCTTCGAGTTTGCGTCGACGGGGCGCCCGGTCCTGTCCACGGTGCACACCAATAGCGCCGCGGGGGCCATTCAGCGCCTGCGCGATATGGGGATCGAGCCTTATGTCATCGCCGCGACGCTGAAAGCCGTGATCGCCCAGCGTCTGGTGCGAAAATTGTGCGAGCATTGTCGCAAGCCGCATGCCTCGACCCCCGAAGAGCTTGCCATGTTTGGCCTGAATGCGTCCGAAGCGCCGCAATTCTGGCGGCCGGTTGGCTGCATGGCCTGTGGCAATAGCGGCTATAATGGCCGCCTTGGCGTCTATGAGCTGATCACGGTCGATGCCAATTTGCGGGGTCTCATTCGCGCCGATGGTTCGGAAGACGAGATCGAAAGCCGGGCCCTGCGCGACTATGACAATTTGTTCCGCAACGCGGCGCGCTATGTTCAGACCGGTGAGACCAGTGTCGAGGAGGTGCTTCGGGTTTGCCGCCGTGAGGAGGAACGCTAACCATGGCGGTCTTCGATTATGTCGCCATTGGCGCAGACGGCAAGCGCGCCACCGGAGTGATCACCGCAGACTCCGCCCGGTCCGCCCGCAAGGAATTACGGTTGCGGCAATTGTCGCCGCTCGACGTCAAGGAAGCGCGCCAGAAATCTGCGGCCAAGTCGGTTGGTCGCGGCTCCCTTTCCGGCACCGATCTGGTGCTCACCACACGACAATTGGCGATGCTGATCAAATCGGGCGCGACGGTGGAAGAGGCGCTGGGTGCGATTGCGGGTGAAGCAGAGAAACCCGGAACCCGCCGTGTCCTGATGGGCGTGCGGGGCAAGGTGCAGGAAGGCTTTTCCTTTTCCGAGGCCTTGAGTCAGTCCTCCAAAGCATTCCCGCCCTATTATCGCGCCGTGGTTTCAGCGGGACAGTCATCCGGTCGGCTCGGCGATGTCATGGACCGTCTGGCGACGCATCTGGAAAAATCCCGCAAGCTTCGCAACAAGCTGCTCTCGGCCTTGATCTATCCGATGGTCCTGTCCCTGGTCGCCCTGGTGGTGGTTGTGCTGCTGCTTATGTTCGTGGTTCCGGCCGTGATCGAACAGTTTGAGACCCTGGGCCAGGAGCTGCCGCCTTTGACCAATGCCGTGATTGGCGTGTCTGATTTCATGCGCGGCTGGGGCTTGTTGGTCATTCCGGTGATCGCTGCTGGCTTATGGATGCTGCGCGGGGTCTTGCGCACGCCGCGGGTCAAGCTGGGCCTGGATCGGATCGTGCTGCGCCTGCCGCTGCTCGGCAAGGTGATCAAGAGCGCCAATGCGGCTCAGTTCGCCCGCACCTTCGCGACCCTGTCCGGTAGTGGCGCGACGGTTCCTGACGCTCTGATCGCGGCACGCGGATCGGTTGGTAATGAAGTCTTCCGCCAGGCTGCGACCACCGTCCGGCGACAAGTTGAAGAAGGTCAGCCCTTGAACCGCGCCATGCGCGGCACCGAGGTTTTCCCGCCCATGCTGGTCCATATGGTGGCCAGCGGCGAACGCGGCGGCGACCTGCCGGCCATGATGGGGCGCGCGGCGGATTACATGGAAGAAGAGCTGGATAGTAACGCTACGGTAGCATTGGGCCTGCTAGAACCCTTGCTGATTGTACTTTTGGCCGGCGTCGTGGCCTTGATTGTATTGGCCATCATGTTGCCCATTCTGCAGCTTAATACGATGGCGATTGGTGCCTAAGGAGATTGTAAAATGATCGACAAGCGCAAACAGCAAAAACGTAACCGCCAGCGCGGATTCACCCTGACCGAGATCATGGTTGTGGTGTTCATTATCGGATTGCTCTCGACCGTGGTCCTGATCAATGTCACAGGTGCGATGAGCCAGGGGCGCACAACCAAGGCGGCGACCGACATCACCCGCCTGTCAGGCGCGCTGCAATCCTATAGCGGCGACATGTTCACCTTCCCGACCCAGCAACAGGGACTGGAAGCTCTGGTCACCAAACCGGACAATGCGCCGGACGGGAACCGGTATCGGCCGGGCGGCTATATCCAGAAATTGCCAAACGATCCCTGGGGCCGACCCTATATTTATGAAGTCCCGGGTGATGATAATCGCCCCTATAATCTCTATTCCCTGGGCGCTGATGGCCGCGAAGGCGGCGAGGAAGACAATGCCGATATCAGCATCTGGGACATTTAGAGCCTGATCAGACAAGGCGGTCTCGTGGCACGCGCGCACCACATCCGAAGGCAAGCCGGCATGACTTTGGTGGAAGTCATGGCCGTGCTTTTCATTGTCGGCCTCACCGCCGGGCTGGTGACATTGACTCTGCCGGACCGCCCGACCGCAGAACAGGCCAGCGCCCAGGCTTTCGCCCGGGTTCTGCGCGAAGCCCAGGAACATGCCATCATGGCCGGACAACCGGTCGGCCTGAAGCTGCAGGATGAGGGCTATGCCCTGTTTCAGTGGCGGCGTGATGGCTGGCGTCCGCAAAGCGGCGGTGTCGCCTTGCCGCGCGGCATGGACATAGATTTCCAGACGACTGAGCGGGTCGGCCCTGAAGACTGGCCCGAAATCGTGTTCGACCCGACTGGCATTGTGCAACCGGCAGAGTTTCAGCTGCGCGCCCGCGGCGTGCGGATCGATATCGTGCTCGAAGAGTCCGGCGAGGTGCGCCTTGTCGAACGCTAATCGTCACCACCAGTCCGGGTTCAGCCTGGTCGAGACGGTCGCCGCTATGGGGATTCTGGCGCTTGCCGCGATCCCCTTGATGCAGGTCACCACAGATGCCAGCCGGAATGCCGCCAGCCTCGAGTCCCGGCTGCTGGCGCGAACCGTCGCCGAAAATGTGATGGCCCGCTCCATGGCGACGCGCGAAGTGATTGATGCGGGCATCTCTGCTGGCCAGGAAGTCCAGATGGGCCGCACCTATAATTGGGTGCGCACAGCAAATGAAGCGCAGCAGGGCCAATTGCAGAATCTGCGCGTTGATGTGCGTCCCGCCGAAAGCGAGCAAGTTCTGGCCAGCCTGATCAGCCTGAAATACATCCCGCAAAACTTGCCCGGCGCGGCGACAGATCCGGTCAATGAGGAGGATGCCTCATGACCGGTTCGAACCAGACCCAACAAGGCTTCACCCTCGCGGAAACGCTCGTCGCTCTATTTATTCTCGCCATCGTGTCCTCGGCGGGAGCGGCGTTGCTGATCAGCTCCACATCGGCCAGTCAACAAGTGCGCGAGCGCGAAATCGAAGCCCGTACGCTCGACATTGCCCAGGCGCTGATCCGGCAGGATATTGCTGCGCTCAGCGACCGGTCCGTTCAGACATCAGACCAGTTTACACCGCCCAGCAATCTTTATGGTGAAGCTCCGCGCGGTGACGAACCTTTCCTGCGCTTTGTCCGCAATGGCTGGCTCAATCCAGGCAGTGTCGAGGGGCGCGGCACCTTGCAATCGGTCGCCTATAGCTTGCGCGGCGGCGCGCTGATCCGCGAGGCAACCCTGAGACCGGATGCTACCAATGGCACGCCCGTGTCAGAGCGTGTTCTGCTGGAAAACATTGCGCGGATTGAACTTGGCTTTGAACGCGGGGATCAGCGATCTGATTTCTGGCTTGGCGAAGCCCTGGTCGGGCGTTCGGTTTTGCCGGACCTGATCGAAATCGAGATCACGTTCGAGAATGGCACCAGCCTGGTCCTGGCCGGTCTGACCGGGGGGCGCACATGAGCCGGTTTGACTCCCAGCGCGGCGCGGCGCTCTTGACCGTTCTGATGATTGTCGCAGCCATGTCCGTCGCGGGACTGGCCATCACCAAAGCGGTGACCGATGCGACCCAGAGATCACGTGCCCTGGATGCGCAGGCGCAATTGGCGCTTTATGCGGTTTCTGCGGAGGAAGTCGCCAAGGCGCGCATGTCCGAAGTGCTGGCACCGCTGGAGAATAAACTGTTCGCGGAATTGCCGGGCCTTGGCGAACCTCAAATCATTCCGGTTGAAGGCGGCGTGTTCAGTGTGACGGCGCGTGACGCGACCAATTGCTTTGATATCAATTCCCTGACCTCGGGCGGTGAGGGCGGCCGGTTGGTCGGGGACGCTGCGGCGCAACGGGTCTATCAGTCCTTGCTGTCGGCAGCGGTGGAGGATGGTTATGCTTCGGATCTTGCGGCTTTGGTCGCATCGCTGACCGATTGGATGGACTCCAATGCGGTGCCGGGCAGCGGCGGCGCTGAGGATTCCTATTATCTCAGCGAAGTGCCGTCCTACCGGACATCCGGACAGAAGCTCGCCAATATCGAGGAATTGCGCGCCATTCGCGGCTACACACCAGACATCCTGCAACGGATCGCACCGCTGATCTGTGCCCTGCCGGATGGCGCGATCGCCCAGCAGCAACAGCTCAATATCAACACACTGACAGAGGGGCAGGCGCCCCTTCTGCAAGCCATTTTAAGCGACGCGTTGAGCCTGGACGATGTTCGCTCGGTGATCGCCAATCGTCCGCAAGGCGGCTGGGCGACGGTCGAGGACCTGCTGGAAGACTCAGTGGTGAAACGGATTGATCCGACGCGGATTCAGGTGGACCGGCTGGGCGTTGTGTCGAGTCTGGTGGAAGTTTCGGCCAATGTGTCTTATCGCGGACATGACATGACCATGCGTTATCTGTTTGAAGCTGTTCCGGGTCGCCCGATCCGAACCCTGCGCCGGGAGAGAATAGGCTAGTGGCTCGGATCTATGCCCTTCTGAAGCCAGATGGCGACTTGCTGATTGCGCACCCGCGCGGCGGCGACTGGCGGGTCAGCCAGGACCGGCGCGGCATTGATGCGCGGGGGCGGAATCTCACCGTGTTCCTGAACGGGCTGGATGTGCTGGGGCTCAGTGTCTCCATCCCGGCCCGCAATGACAAGGAAGCCCGCCGCGCGGCACCATTCGCGATCGAGGATGACCTCGCCGAGACAGTCGAGGATAGCCACGTGGCTTTGGCCGAGTTCGACAAGGATAATGCCGGCATACCGCGCGAGATTAATGTCGTTTCCAACGCGGCCATGACGGCGCTGATTCAATCCTTGTCAGAGCAGGGCTTTGATGAAGCGGACCTGGTTGCGGCGCATAGTCTGCTGCCGCCTGGCAACACGCTTTATGAGGCACCTGGCCTGGTGCTTGGTCGGCTGGATGGGCGCGGATTCGCGCTTGATCCATCGCTTGGCCGAGACGTGTTGATCGGCATCACCGAAGCGCATCCGGAGATTGAGATTTATGGCGCCCAGGTCGCCCGGGCCATGGGGCGGCC
>JBCCZH010000114.1:0-8338 GCA_039188075.1 Pseudomonadota bacterium | reverse complement strand
TAGACAATCTTCTCGATCGCTTCCTTGTCAGCCGTGTCCACCTGGCTCTGGGCGCAAGCGGGCGTTAGAGCGATCGCAGTCGCGGCAAGGGCCGTGGAGAAAATACGGGTCATATCGAGGTCCTGATCAGATCTGGTTTGTAATAATCTATTGGGCAAATGCTTTCATTGGCGTGAAAAGCAAGAGGCGAATCCTGACAATTGCGTGATTCGACTAGCGTCGCCGACGCCAAAAGACTTCATTTTCGGGCAGGGCCGGGTCCGTTGCGTTGCGAATATCGCTCGCCTGACGCCAGGCCGGCGTATTCGGTGTGAGTTCGCGAATGGCGCGCTCAGCGAAGGAATAAGCTCTCGGATAATTGCCGATATTATAGGCCGCTTCCGCCGTTGCCACTTGTGCCATAGGCCGATTGTCCTGCTGCTCGAACACGATGGCGAGTTGCGTCCAGGCATAGGCATTATTCGGTTCTGCAATCAGGGCATCGCGTAAGGCGTTTTCGGCCAGGTTCATGTCTTCATCATTGCCGCGCGCCAGCAGTGATCGCGCAAGCGCAATCTGCATCAAAGCATTCCCTGGCTTGAGCCGGTTGGCTTCAATCAGAGGATCAATGGAATCGACCGGTTTTCCAGTCTCAAACAGGATCTGCCCCTTGAGCTCGTGAAAATAGGGATTCTCCGGTTCTTCTTCGATCAGGGAATCGATTTCTTTCAATGCCGTTGTCAGATCGGCCGCCTGCATCGCCGCGATGGACCTGGCATATCGCGCGGGTTGTGACAGATCGGTCGGCGGATAATCCCGGAACACGCGCGCCGGCGGCTCAAGGAAGCCGACCAGTTTGGCTTTCATCATATCGAACTGCTTCACAACCACCGGGTCTTCCGGCTTGTCGGCCAGACCGGATTCCTCTGCCAGCGTTCTCGTCGTCCGGACCCGATTGGAGGACAGCGGGTGAGATCGGAAATAGGGATAGCGCCGCGCTTCAGACAGCACTTCCTGATACCGAAACTTTTCGAAAAACTCGACAATGCCCATCGGCGATTGTTCCAGCTCGACGAGGTATTGTACCGCCATCGTATCCGCCATCGCTTCTTCGGCGCGGGTATGAACAAAGAAGTTGAGCGCCGCGAATTGTTGAGAGCTCGCGATAAGCGCAGCCCCCGCATCCGGAGCCCCAGCCGCAATCGCCAGAACGCCCAGACCGATCGAGACGAGAGCCGGGCGTGAGGCGACGTTGGCCGCGCGCGTCCGCGTCACGGTGTGGCCACAGGCAATATGGCAGGTTTCGTGCGCAATCACGCCTTTGACCTGACGCGCATTATCCGACGCCATGATCAGGCCGGTATGCAAGTGAATACGCTGTCCGCCCGCCACGAAGGCGTTCAGGCTTGGGTCATTGATGATGTAGAGTCCGACATCATTCGGCTGCAGACCGGAAACTTCCAGAATGGGATCCGTCCATTCGCGCAGAATCTGTTCGATTTCCGCGTCGCGGATCAGGCTCTGGCCCAGCGCGGGCAGGGCTGTCGCCACCCAGATGATGCTGACGGCCAATATCGATCGAATGAGGGTCATAATCGCGGCGATCCTTGTTTCCATTACAGGATAAGCACTGGAATGTGGCTTGGCGAGGGCAGCATCTGCAAGATGACGGATTTGTCAGGTAGATTCTGAAGCAAATTCAAAGAACAGCGCCGGATTGATCGTTGCTTTTACGGTATCACCCGTCTGCAGAGGCGCGCCGGGCTGACAGGCAACATAGACCTGCTGTGCGTCCGACAAGTTTAAACAGAGCTCGGTTATGGGGCCTGCCAGTTTGCTGCCGCTCACAGTGAGTTCGAGCCCATCACCCAATGAAATCGCCTCTGGACGATACCAGAGTGTGTCTGATTTCGGATTGAGCGTGTTGCGCCAGTCGGTCGGCAGCTGGTCAGTTTCGATCTTGTGAACCGGACCCAGCGCACGCGCAACGGCGAGTGACCCGGGTTGTCGATACAAGGTCTCCGGGGCGCCGGACTGCAGGATGGCCCCCTGGTCGATCACGGCAATTGTATCAGAGTGTATCAGCGCTTCGCTGGCATCATGCGTGACCAGCAGTGCTGGGGCCCGCGAGGCGCGTATCGCGCTGAGGGATGCCTCCCGCACGCGATCCCGCATGGACGGGTCGAGTCCGGAAAACGGCTCATCCAGCAAGATGGCCACAGGATCGGGCGCGAGCGCCCTGGCAATGGCGGTGCGCTGTTGCTCGCCGCCAGACAGATGATGCGGATATGCGTCACGGCGATGGGCAAGGCCAAGCCGCTCGATCCAGGAGTCTGCCACGCCGACCCGTTCGGCTTTCGGCAGGGCATTCAGGCCAAACATCACATTCTGTAGAACAGTCATGTTGGGAAACAGCGCGAAGTCCTGGAAGACCAGTCCAATCTTACGTTTCTCGATTGGAACGTGATGCGTTGCGCTGGCCAGAACGGTGTCGCCCGACAGGATCTGACCGCTATCGGGACGTTCCATCCCAGCAAGGAGGCGCAAAAAGGTCGTCTTGCCCGATCCGGATGGGCCAATCAGCGAAGTGATTTTGCCGGGTTCGAGTTCAAGCGATGCGCCTTGCACAGCCGTCACCTGGCCAAAGGCGCGCGTGACCTGATCGGCGATGAGTGGGTGAGTCGACGTCATGGCTCAGGATCGCTCCGTCGCGCCGAGACGCCAAGAGAGCAATAACACTGGCAACAAACCAGCCCCGACAATCAGCAGGGATGGCAGCGTCGCCTGGGCCAATCTTTCATCCGTCGCATAAGCGTGGGTTTTAACCGCCAGTGTGTCCCAGCCAAACGGGCGCAACATCAGCGTTGCCGGCAATTCTTTCAGGATCTCGACAAACAGGATCAGACCAGCAGCGAACGCGCCAGGCGCCAATAAAGGCAGATCGAGTCGAAAGAATTGTCGTAAGCCCTTGCTGCCCAGACTCTGCGCCGCGCGGTCGAGATTTTTCGGCAGACGATCCAGCGTCGCTTGTAATGGCTCGACACCGGCTGATGTGAACCGGCTGACATAGACCCAGATCAAAAAAGTGATGGCGATGGGGCCGGCAAGCGCTTGCCCGGTTTCGCGCAGAATGAACAGGGCGCCAAGGCCAAGCACCGCGCCAGGCGCGGCATATCCAGCGGCGGCGATCAGCCGTGTGATCATCCGCAGAAACTGGCTGCGTTTGGCCGCGAGCGTAAAGATCAGCGCCGCGACAAAGGCCGCACCAGCCCCCATGGCGCCCAGGGCCAGCGTGGCGCGCAGCAATGGCCACAAGTCGATACTGCGGGCATCGGTTTCCCATGCGAGCCAGAGCAGGCGCGTAATCGGGGCAATGAAGCAAATCACCAGAATGAGGGCGCATAATGTGGTCGTAACTAAAGCAACTGGCCGCGACATGCGTTCCCGTCGAGGCGCGAGCCACTTTGAGGACGTTTGCTGCACGCCCTTGTCGCCCTGATACAGCCGCGCGGCGACCAGCAAGCTGCCGGCAATCAGAACCAGCATCAGCGCCAGACGCGCAGCCGTATTCGGTTCATTGAAGGATTGCCAAGACCGGACAATGCCGACGCCGAGGGTCTGGACCCCTAGGAAGTCGGCGGCACCATAGTCTGCCGCAGCTTCCATCAAGGCGAGGCAGAGGCCTGCCAGAATACCGGGCAGGGCGACCGGAAGGGCGACACGCCAGAACAAGTCCAAGGGCCTCGCGCCAAGGCTTCGCGCGGCTTCGAGCGTGGCCAGGGATTGCATGGAAAAAGCCGCCCGCGCGGTGATATAGACATAAGGGAATAGAGTCGTCCCGAGGACAAAGGCGAGGCCCGGTACGCTGAACAGATTCGGGAACCAGTAATCCCGGGCCGACAGTCCCGTCAGATCTCGCAGGTGTGATTGCAACGGTCCGGCCACGCCCATCAGGTCAGCCCAGGCATAAGCCATGACATAACCTGGCATGGCGAGCGGCAGGATCAGCGCCCAGCTGAAGAATTCGCGCCCGGGAAACTCATATTGACTGATCACCCAGGCGGCCGGGACGGCCAGGCCGAGCATGATAATGCCCGCGATCAGCAGCGTGAGCAGTGTTGTGATCGTGTAAGGGACGAGCCGGTTTTGCAGCAGGTGATCCCAGGTCGCGCCATCGCCCGCAGCGACGCCGGTATAGAGCGCCATGAAAACAGGCAAACCCACCAACACAACAATCAGTGTTGGTGGGAGTGCTGAAAGAGATGGCAACGAACGCGGCATCATTCCTGTTTAAGCCGCGAACGCGCCTAGTTCCAACCAGCCAGATCGAACAGGCGTTGTGCTTCAGCCTGGTTCTCACCATAGATGTCGAGCGCGGTATCCGATGGCGTGAAATCAGGCAGTGCATCGACGCCGTCCGGCAGCGGCGCGCCGTCGATCAGCGGCAATTCCTTGGTATCGCGGGTGACGTAGGTTTGGCCCGTTTCGGTCAACAGGAAGGCGAGAAACTCTTCCGCCAGCGCCAGATCGTCTGCGGTCGCCGTCACGGCGGCGCCGGTAATGTTCACATGTGATCCTGAGCCTTCGACAAATTCCGGCAGCAGGAAGGATGTGGACGCCGCAACGTTCTGATCTGCTTCGCTGTCACTCGCGCCGAGGCGGACCCAGTAATAATGATTGACGATGGCAATCGAACATTCGCCTGCCGCGATGGCGCGGATCTGGTCGGTGTCGCCACCTTGCGGATTGCGCGCCATGTTCGCGACGACGGCCGTCGCCCAATCTTGAGCAGCTTCCGACCCGAGGCGATGGATCAATTCACCCATCAGGCTCAGATTGTAGATATTTGACGATGACCGGACGCAAATCTCGCCGGCCTTGTCTTCTTCTGCCAGGGTCGGCCAGGTCGCCAATTGATCGGCATCCCAGCGGCTTGGGTCATAAGCAATGCCGCGCATGCGACGCGCGACGCCATACCAGTGCCCATCCGCCGCGCGGTAATTGGCGGGCACCAGGGCTTCCAGCGCATCGCTTTCCAGCGCTTGAGTCAGGCCAGCATCCTTGAAGCGCCACAGGCTGCCCGCATCAGCGGCGAGGACAATATCGGCCGGGCTCTGATCGCCTTCCGCACGCATCGTTTCGAGCAGCTGGCTTGCCCCGGCTTCGCGGACGGCGAGCGTGGCGCCCGTCTGCGCTTCGAACATGGCATAAAGCGCCTTGTCGGAATCATAGTGACGCGAACTGTAAAGCGTCAGCACGCGCTCGGGTGCTGACGCTGTTTCCGTTTCTGTCGGTTCGCTGGGATTTGAACATGCCGCGACTGCTCCAACGAGCAGGCTGAGGCCTGCGAAGACTTTCGTACGATAGATCATATGGCTTCTTTGTCATGGTTGAGAATAATTCGCAACTGCGAGTTTCTTAGGCAAGTGCGGCATTTTGGTGCAAAGTTTGCATTAATCATTCGGTAAACCAGTAGACTCGAATCAGTTTGCTGCTAACTTCGGTAAAACCTGCAGTATAGCGGGAAACAAAAAGTGTGTGGGGAATCGTATGACAGAAATCATACTGGATCTGGGACCCGTCAACGCCGTTGATGAAATCGCCTTCGCGCAAGCTATCGAAAGCTGGGCGCAATGGCAGGAGTCACGAGACACCCAGATTGGCAAAGAGCGCGATGCGCCGGATCTGATGATCAAGACCGTTTGTGACGCAGCGGGGACACTGCGCAAATCGGTGATTTTTCAGAAACAGGAATGGGCATCCGCCTTTATGGGCTTTTGGGAACAGGAACGCGCGGCGTCCTGAACGTAGCAGATATGCGGTATTGGTGTGGCTTGCCGGTGCGAGCCTGCTAAGAAGAGCGCATGTCTGCAGACACCCCGCCCATCCGTTCGATTGCTGTCATTGGCGGCGGGATTATCGGTCTGTCTTGCGCGATCGAACTTGCGGATCGCGGTCTCAGCGTCTCGCTCTATGACAAATCCTGGCCGCCGCGTGGCGCCAGCTGGGCCGCCGCCGGGATGCTCGCACCTGCGTTCGAAGCGACGGCAGAGCCTGGGACGCATCCAAAACTCCATGACCTTTGCGACCAGAGTGCCCGCATGTGGTCCGAATGGGCAAGCCAGCTCGAACGGCGAACTGGGCTGAGTTCGGGATACCAACCTGGGCCTTCGCTTGCGATTGCCCTTGATAGGGCGCAAGCGGAAAAGCTTCGCGCGGTCACTGCGATCCTCGCGACACGGCCAGACGCGCCGACCGACTGCACAGCAAGCGTGCATCAGTTGGAACCAGCGATTCAGGCTGGAGTAAAATCCGCGATATTGCTGCCCAGTGACGGACAGGCTGATAACCGCAAGACCCTCACAGCGCTCACGACCTGCGCCGAGGGACATTCGAATATCAGAATCCATCCGCATGAGGCGCCGATTCATAGCGTTCAAGGCAAGCTCGATCATGCCGGTCATGATGCGACTCTGCTGACCGCGGGGTGGGGCACTGCCGTGGTCGCTGTGGAGGGGAATGGGCGGCAGGTGCCCATCCTCAATTGGGATTACATGCTGGACGATATCGATTGCTATGGCGGGCAAATGCTAGCGGTCGCGCCCGTTGAAGGGGCGCCGAAAATCACCCTGCGATGCGGGCATATCTATATCGTTCCGAAATCCGACCGGATCATTATCGGCGCGACGACAGAGCCAGGACGCCTGCTGGACGTTCCGGAGCCGGAAGTCATTGCCGACCTGAAACGGTGCGCGGCCGAAATTTGTCCTGTCCTGGCGGACGCGCCCATCCTTGAAAGCTGGGTCGGCATTCGCCCCGGGACAGATGACCATGCCCCCTTGTTGGGTGAGACGCAGACAGCGGGTCTGTTCGTGGCCTCCGGACACTTTCGCAACGGGATCCTGCTTGCCCCGATCACGGCTCAGATCATGGCTGATCTGATCATCGAGGGAACCAGCACAGAGCTCGCGCGGGCCTTCTCACCGCAGACGCGACTTGCTGCCGCGGTGTGACGCCCCGTCAGAGTGGACGTTGCCATGATTGCAGCATAGATCTGCGGCGACAGGAGATTTTGCATGCATACGATTGGCCCGCTCAGTGAAGATCAACTCGCCATTCAGGATGGTGTCGCCCGCACGGTGGCGCAGTTTGATGACGAATACTGGGCCAGGACCGATGAGACCGGCGACTGGCCGGAAGCCTTTTGTGATGCGATGGCGGAAGGCGGCTGGCTCGGCATTGCGTTCCCGGAAGAATATGGCGGCGCCGGCCTCGGCCTGACGGAAGCGGCCCTGATGATGCAGACCGTGACCCGGTCTGGCGCCGGCTATTCAGGCGCCTCTGCCATTCACCTCAATATTTTCGGCCCCAAACCGCTCGAAAAATTTGGCAATGATGAGCAGAAACAGGAAAACCTGCCCAAGATCATCTCGGGACAGGAAAAGATGTGTTTCGCCGTGACTGAACCCAATTCCGGGCTCGACACATCCTCTCTGGAGACAAAGGCCGAGCGGACCAATTCTGGCTATACGATCAATGGCCGCAAGATCTGGACAACCGGTGCCCAGCGCGCCGACAAGATCCTGATCATCGCCCGCACGACACCCAAGGACCAATGCGCCAAGCCATATCTGGGCCTGTCGCTTTTCTATACCGACCTTGATCGCGGCAAGATCGAAGCCAATCCAATTCCGAAAATGGGCCGCAAGGCGGTCGAGTGCAACACGCTCTTCATCGATGGTCTGGAAGTGCCGAAAGAACATCTGATCGGAGAAGAGGGGGCCGGGTTCAAATATCTGATTCAGGGCCTGAACCCGGAACGCGTCCTGTTTGCGGTCGAGAGTATCGGGCTTGGCTTTGCGGCGCTGGAAAAGGCGACCACCTATGCCAATGAACGCGTCGTGTTCGGGCGACCGATTGGACAGAACCAGGGCATCGCGCATCCGCTCGCCAAGGCCTGGGCGGAACTCAGCGCCGCTGAATTACTCGCTTATAAAGCCGCGGCCCTGTTCGATCAGGGCCAGGAGTGCGGGGCCGAGGCCAATGCTGCGAAATATCTTGGCACAGAGGCCGGTTTCAATGCTTGCGAGACCGCCGTGTTGACGCATGGCGGCATGGGCTATGCGCGCGAGTATCATGTCGAGCGCTATATGCGCGAAGCCATGCTGGCCCGGATAGCCCCGGTCAGCCGGGAAATGATCCTGAACTTTATCGCCGAACGCGTGCTCGGTTTGCCGAAAAGCTATTAGTCCAGCGGCGATTCATAGACCATGAATTCCCAATCATTCTGGTACGGATCGGAATAGTCACCGCTCGCATCCAGGGTTGGGTTGGGGATATAAGCCCAGGCCGCGCGACC
>JBCCZH010000113.1:0-8361 GCA_039188075.1 Pseudomonadota bacterium | reverse complement strand
GACGCCCTATTCGCCTGAGGCATTAGCGTTTACACCTGTTTTCAAGGAATCAGCTCGGGATTATCCCATCATGTCCGGCCTGCGCCGCTCTATCGCTTATGGCTTGCTCAAAGCCTATAAACTGACTCTGTCGCCCATCTTCGCGATGTTCGGCGCGCATTGTCGGCATCAGCCGACTTGTAGTCAGTATTGTGCGGAATGCGTGTCGCGACATGGGGTCTGGAAAGGGGTCTGGATGACTCTGGCCCGCTTTCAGCGATGTCGCCCTGGCGGCTCGTCCGGATATGACCCTGTGCCTTTGGAAACGAAATCTGCACCCTTTTGGGCTCCATGGCGGTACGGAGATTGGGCTTTGACAGAACGCCCATTTCCTGATCATGGGCCAGATACGAGATGAAAAGACTAGCAAGATGATTAAAGTCACGCTTCCAGACGGCGCAGTCAGAGACTATGAGGACGGCGCCAGTCCCTATGATGTGGCCGTGAGCATATCCAACTCACTGGCCAAGAAAGCGCTTGCCGCGAAAGTGAATGGCGAGCTGTACGATCTCACACGCCCGCTTGAGGGCGATGTTGAACTCGCCTTGATCACAGCCAAGGATCCGGAAGGCCTTGAGTTGATCCGGCATGATGCGGCGCATGTGCTTGCGCAAGCCGTCCAGGCTCTGTTCCCGGACACGCAGGTCACAATCGGGCCGGTGATTGATGATGGTTTCTATTATGACTTCGCGCGTGAAGAACCTTTCTCGTCCGAGGATTTCGAAAAAATCGAAAAGAAAATGGCGGAGATCATCGACGCCGATTATCCGATCATTCGCGAAGTCTGGGACAAGGATCAGGCCATCGACACGTTCAAGTCGATTGGCGAGGAATACAAGGCGCAGATCATTGATGATATCATTCCACCAGGCGAGGCCATCACGGTCTATCGCCAGGGCGAATGGTATGATCTCTGCCGCGGTCCGCACCTGCCGAGCACGGGCAAACTGCCCAAGGCGTTCAAGCTGATGAAGCTGGCCGGCGCCTATTGGCGCGGCGACAGCAATAATGAAATGCTGCAACGCATTTACGGCACGGCCTGGGCGAATGAGAAAGATCTCAAGGCCCATCTGCACCGCCTGGAAGAGGCCGAAAAGCGCGATCACCGCAAGTTGGCGCGCCAAATGGACCTGTTCCACATGCAGGAAGAGGGCCCAGGCTCGATTTTCTGGCACGCCAAGGGCTGGACGCTGTTCCAGATGCTGATCTCCTATATGCGCCGCCGTCAGGAAGCGGCGGGCTATGTCGAGATCAATACGCCCGATTTGCTGGATTACTCCCTCTGGGAAACATCAGGCCACGCCGAGAAGTTTGGCGAGAACATGTATTCCACAGTGATGCCGGATGAGCGCAAATACGCCCTCAAGCCGATGAACTGCCCGGGCGGGATGCAGGTCTTCAATCATGGCCAGCGCTCGTATCGGGAACTGCCCTTGCGGATGGCTGAGTTCGGGAAGGTTCACCGCTACGAACCGTCTGGCGCCTTGCATGGCATGATGCGCGTGCGGCATTTCACGCAGGATGATGCGCACATTTTCTGTACGCCGGATCAGCTCCAGGCCGAGTGTCTGAAAGTCGTCGATCTGATTCTCGATATCTATAAGGATTTCGGGTTTGAGGATGTCCGGATCAAATTCTCCGACCGCCCGGAAGAGCGGATTGGTGATGATGAGGTCTGGGACAAATCCGAGGCGGCCCTGATGCACGCGCTCGAAGCCACGGGTTTGCCTTACGGGGTTAATCCGGGTGAGGGCGCCTTCTATGGTCCGAAACTCGAATTCGTCCTGCGCGACGCGATTGGCCGCGATTGGCAATGCGGTACGTTGCAGGTCGATTTCACGCTGCCGGAACGGTTCGACGCATCCTATATTGGCGAGGATGGCGAACGCCATCGCCCGGTCATGCTGCACCGGGCCCTGTTCGGATCGCTGGAACGGTTCACAGGTATCCTGATCGAGCACTATGCCGGCGCCTTCCCGCTCTGGTTGGCTCCCGTACAGGTCGTTGTCGCGACGATTTCCGAAAATTCTGATGCCTACGCCCAAGAAGTGGCAGAAGAGTTCCGGGCGGCGGGCCTGCGAGTCGAAACGGACCTTCGATCTGAAAAGATCAATTACAAGGTGCGCGAACACTCATTGCAGAAAATCCCGGTCATTGCGGTCGTCGGTCAACGCGAAGCGGAAGAGCGTAAGCTCGCCTTGCGACGCTTTGGCTCTAAAGCACAAGAGATCGTGACGCTCGAAGACGGACTGTCTATGCTCTCTTTCGAATCACTGGCCCCGGATTTGAAGCGTAGAGTGAGTTAATACATGACATTCGGCCCGAGAACTTTTGCGCCATACTTGGCTGCTATTTTAGTTCTCTGGCCGATTATCGCCTATATGGGCGCACAAGGGTATACCGGCGCTGTGGCCATCGCCGCCTTGCTCGGGCTTGTCTTTGTCCGGGTCAAAGGGATCAGGATTTATGCGATTGCCTGTCTGGCCTTCATCGCCTGGGTGGTGGCGGCGGGAACCTGGTCGCCGGAATCGAATGACCTATTGACCGGCAATGTTCTGGCCGGTTCGTTTTCGATGGATATGCCTGGCGTGCGGTTCGGACTGACGGCTCTGGCGGGGCTCGGCGTCATGGTGGCGACGGGCGCGGTCGCGGCGCGGTCGAGTGAAACCAGTTTAAAAGTCATCATGGCCGCCGGGTGTGTGCAATTTGTCGGCGTCGTGATCACCGCGCTCTTCATGCCGGAAATCCTCGCTTTGCTGGCGCCGATCAGTGATCCGGTTCGCGAGATGCCGCAGAACCTGTTGCGAAACGCGACCTCTTTCCTGCTCCTGATGCCGTTATTGTTGGCCTGGCTCTGGCATCGTCCAAACTCTGACTGGGGACCGCTTATTGCGGTCTCGATGTTTGTTCTGGCGGTCGGTTCATTTCTGCAGATTGGCAATCAGACTGCCGCGGTCGGGGCCGTCTTCATGCTGGTTGCCATGGCGGTTGTGAAATGGATGCCGCGCAATGGTTTCAAAGCCATCTTCACGTTCCTGGCGTTTTACATCGTCGCCGCGCCGATGCTGCTGAGCGGGGCCATTGCGCAAATGCGGGCGATGGGGCTGCCTCTGCCGAAATCCTTCTTCTCCCGATCCTATAGCTGGGAGCTGGTGGGATCGAAAATTGGCGATGCCCCCTTGATCGGGCATGGGCCGGAAGCATCTCACACCTGGCAGGATACGTTTGCGGATCATCCGGTCTGGCTGGCGGATGCATCGGCCCGGTTCGGTGATTCCTATGCCTGGGAAGTCTATCGGGTTGTGCCCATCCATCCGCATAATATGCCGATCCAGATCTGGGCCGAAACAGGCATGGTGGGCGCCGTTCTGGCCGCGATGTTCCTGTTCTTCCTCGGTTGGCGTCTAAAGCCACCGGCCGATTGGCCGCCGGTTTCGAAATATGCCGCCGCAGGTCTGGTGGGCGCCTGTGTCGCGATTTGCAGCTTTGCCTATAGTATGTGGAATGAGGCCTTCTGGGCCAGCATCGTGATCGCAGCCGCCATCATCTTCTTGCGTGCGCGGCAGGATGCCGAGCCGGCCCCGTGAGCGGTCCGTCCGTCTCAGCCATCGTGGTGTCGTTTCAGACGGGGCCGCGTTTGAAGGAATGTCTGTACGCGCTCGCCGTCGATCCCGACATTGATGAAATCGTGCTTGTCGACAATGGCAATCCCGAGGATATGCAGGCCTGGCTGGATCGATTTGTGCACACGCGGGAACGCGTCAAACTGCTCCGGGGGCATGGCAATGTCGGGTTCGGAGCTGCCGTCAATCTCGGCCTCGCCGAGGCGGCCGGTCCGCATATTCTGATCCTCAATCCGGATGCGGTATTACGCCGAAAATCGGTTGGGGGCATGCAGGATGCGGCATCGAAACGCATCGTGCCCTGGATTGTCGGGGGCCGCATATTCGATCTTGCCGGGCGCGAAGAGCGCGGCCCACGACGAACCGAACTGACCCTGTGGCGCGCCGCGACCAGTTTGATCGGCTGGAATACCTGGACGCTCGAGCGCACGCCAGCGCCCACGGAACCTGTCGAAATGCCGGTCATTTCCGGGGCGTTTTTCCTGACCTCAAAAACCAGTATGTCGACCCTGAACGGATTCGACGAATCTTACTTTCTGCATGTCGAAGATGTCGATCTATGCCGTCGCTGCCGAGAGGCGGGTGGCCAGGTGATCTATGATCCGCGCGCTGGCGCCTTGCATTATGGTTCGACCTCGGATGCGCCAAGCGCTGCAGTTGCGAGGCACAAGGCTGACAGCCTGGCGCACTATTTCCGCAAGTTTGCGCACGGGCCAATCGACAAGCTCATGGTCTTTCTGACCATGCCGATCATGCGGTTGGCAATGGCGATGACGCGGCGCTAGAGGTCACGATCCACAATGCTCAGAACATCTGGCGTGAAATCCTGGAAATCATAATCGGTGATGCGGAAGGCCCAACCTTGAGCCTTTTCATTGATCGCCTCGGCGCGCCGGGCGCCTTCACCGGCCTCGACGGCGCGTAAAGTGACCCAGAGCCCGGAAGGTTCGCGATAAGCGCGCAAATCGACTTCCAGGCCGTCAAACGTCTCGCTGATATGGCGGGCAATCGGCGCTGTGGTCAGATCTGCGGCGGGTTTCACATCCACCGGAGTCAGGCGCGTCACCGCCAGCGCGGTGGTTGAGGCCGCGAGGCGTGAAATCAGGCGATCATTCTGATTGGGCGGCGCGGGGCGGAAACTGCGCGTATCCGCGCCTTCGGGTCGGCGTAGATAAAGCGAACGGTCATTCGCGTCAGTGATCCGGGCAGAGCGGATCGCGGACGGATCAATTTCGATAATATCAAGGTCGAGCCAGGCGCGCCGATTATAGAAAGGCGGTAAGGTCCCTTCGGCGCGATAGGTCTGCGCGTCTTCCGGATCCCGCACGTAAATCGTGTCATTCTTGCGTCCAATAATCAGACTGTGCATCAATTCCGCGTCTGGTCCGAAAATTTCGACCAGGGCGCCATTGCCGTCCTGTTCCGGATGACCGAGGCCGATCCGGTCATGCTTGTAAGGATCGTCGGTGCGTTTTTCATCAAAACTCAGCGTTTCAAGGCCGCCCGCGAGTTCGGCCAGGCGATCGGGTCTGACCGGGTAGCCCCCGGTCTCCTCCAGCGTCCAACCTGCTGCGGAGCGTGCCAGCGTATAGCTCTCATCAGCCAGCGTGAACCGGATCTTCTGAGAGTCTGCCCGTGTGCGGCTGAATTCGTCGAGTACCGCTTCTCCCATGCGGGGATGCAGATTATTGGTCGAGCCTGATGTGAGACTGGTCAGACCCAGTATGACCCAGAGTGCGACCGCAAGACCGGCGAGCAGAACAACGCCGCGGCGGCGATGATCGTGATGCGATTGGCTCATGCCTTCGCCCTCCGCCGATTGCGGACAAAAACAGCCAACCCGAACAGGCCGATCAGAATCGGCCCTCCGAGTATCGTAAATAGACGCAGCCTGAGTTCCAGCCGATCAATGTCGCGCCGGAAATCCCGCTCGATCTGACGCAAACGCCCGCGCGTGGTGACGATGTCTTCGCGTAGCCGTGCCAATTCCTCGCGCTCGGCATCATTCAGTTCGGCGCCAACATCGCCATCGAAGAAGCCGCCTGTCGCGCCGACCGATTGCAATTCCTCCAAGCGTTGTTGCGAGCTTGCGAGGCGCGCTTCCAGGCGGGCCTGCTCGCTAAAGAACCGGGCCTGCGCGTCTTCGCGCATCTTATCGACCGTGGTCATGGGGCGACGTCCGGGGGCTCGGGCCCGCAAGCTCATCAATTCTGATCCACCCGACAGACTGTCCAGGGCATTCAGGATGAAGGTGATATTGTCAGCAAAGGGTACGCCGGATTGCAGGTCCAGGTGCAAACCATCATCCAGCATATCGGCGTCGGAAACGATAATGATATCGGCATCGACCGCGCTGGTTGATGTGTGCGGCGGCGCTTCTTCAATCGCCGCGCGGGCAAGTTCCGCATAGATTGGGTCATCCGGAATGTCCGCTTGCGGGGCGCCGTCCGGGAAGGCACTGATCAGGGCACCGGAGACGCGGACGGCCAAGGGCGCGGGGCCAATATCGCTGGCTTGATACATCGCCACCGTATCGCCCGCAGACAGATCAAGCGCGGCGCTTTCAGCCGGGATATTGCTTGGCGCCACACCGGTTTGCATCAGGATTTCGCGCTGGCCCGGCGCCCCATCACTCAGGATCAGGCGCCCTGGCGCGCCCAGATTGATGGTTCGCGTGAGATCTGAGGTGACGATGTTCAGGCGCGACATCAGAGCCGGTGGAATGGAAAGGAAGAGTGGATGCTGCAACACCGTGGTGCGGCCATCGCCCGCATCAGCTTCAATAGAGAGCGCGGTTTGGGTGTCGGCGACCGCGTCACTGGCCAGTGATACGCCCCAAACTTCGCTAAATCGATCGAGATCAGACCGGATCTGCCGATTGGTCATATTGAACGGGCCGGTGCCTTGTGACGTCTTCGCCGCCGGATCGAGCAGGATCAGCGCGCGCCCGGTGCGCAGAATGAACTGGTCGATCTGCCAAAGCTGCCAATCTGTCAGCTCGGGCGGGTGGGCCAGCATCAAGACATCCAGCTCGCCTGGCAGCTCGATGAAATTCTCGTCAATCAGTTCAACCGCGAATGTCTTGCTCATCTCGCGGCGGATGGCATAGCCCGCTTCATCGGTCAGGGCATTCATTCCCGGCAAAGTCGAGAGCAGGCCGATCCGGGCCGGCTCGGGTCGATCCAGCCGCGCCAGCATGCGGGTGATATCATATTCCAGACTGCTTTCCTGCTCCGGCGCCAGGAAGGGAATAACGCGCTCATCATCGACAGCGTTGCGCCCGATCAGACCGAAATAAAGCGGATCTCCGCCATTCGTATCGACGGCCACCAGGCCGGCTGCGAGGGCTTCATCCTCGGCTTCCGAAAACGGGGCGGGATCGATTTCGCGCAGACGAATATTGACGCCGCCCAACGTATTATAGGCATCCAACAGCTCCCTAACGCGCACGGCATAAGCCCGCACAGCTGGGAATTCCTGCCCGACGCTGCGTGTATAGACAAAGGTTAGATCGATCGGTTCGGCCAGATCGTTCAGCGTCGCCCGGGTCCCGTCAGACAGCGTGAAAAGTCGATTCTCGGTGAAATCGGCCCGCGCGCCCGAGAGCCATAACTGCGCCAGCAGATTCGCGGCGCCGAAAATGAGCGCGAGCAACAGACTGGCGAGCAGAAGATATCGGCGCGGACTCATTGCGCGCCCCCACGGCGATGTCCGACAAAGAGCGTGTTCAAGGCGACGCAGAGCGCGATAAAGCCAAAGAAGAAGATCAGGCCGCGCAATTCCAGAACGCCGCGCTGAGCGGTTTCAAAATGCGTCAGGAACGAGAATTGTGCGATCGCATCTCCGGCTGGTGCGCCGAGCACGCTGGCGACAGCACCTGAGACCAGCGGCCAGCCCGCAGCGGTCAGAATAAAGGCGACGAGCACGCCGATGACAAAAGCCAGAACCGCGCTGCGGGTCAAAGCCGAGACAGCCGCGCCGATGGCCAGATAGGCCCCGGCCATGATCAGGCTCATTAGATAAGTCAGGGCGATTGCGGCATTGTCGGCGGGGCCGAGAATGTTGACGGTCATCCACCATGGGAAAGTCAGCGCCAGGGCCAGCGCCGCCACGGTCCAGGCGGCCAGTAATTTGCCAATCACCAGGCCGGTCAGATTGACCGGCAGGGAGAGCAGCAATTCAGACGTGCCATGACTGGTCTCTTCTGCCCAAAGCCGCATTGCGAGGGCAGGCATGAACAGCATGAACAACCAGGGGTGCCAATAAAAGAAAGGTCCGAGATCCGCAGCGCCAGTATCGAAAAAGCGCGACAGGTCCCAGGTAAAGATCCCGAGCACGAGCAGGAAAATCGCGACAAAGACGTAGGCGAGCGGGGTCGCAAAATAGGCCGAGATTTCGCGGCGCCAGGCGGCTTTGATACCGGTCAGCGTCCCGCGCCAGTCAATCTTCAACACGTTTCCGCCTCCCGCGCATCGGCGAGCGAGATAAAGGCTTCCTCGAGGCCGCCCGGTTTGCTGTCCGACAGGGCCGCGGGTGTGTCATCGGCCACGACCTGACCCTGATCGATGACGATGACGCGCGAACACATGGCCGGCACCTCATCCAGAGTATGGGTCGAGATGACGATGGCTTTTTCTGGCGCCATCCGCGCGACCAGGGCGCGCACGGCGCGTTTCTGGATCGGGTCCAGTCCGTCTGT
>JBCCZH010000112.1:0-8477 GCA_039188075.1 Pseudomonadota bacterium | reverse complement strand
TGCGGAATGAGAACCTGTTCGGAAACTCTAGGCATTCGATCCCAATTGCGCATCGCGAGCGGCGCGCAGGCGCGCAAAGTCTTCGCCAGCATGATGGCTCGAACGGGTCAGCGGCGAGGCCGAGACCAGAAGGAAACCCTTGGACCGGGCGATTTCCTCATAGGCCGCAAACTCATCCGGGCTGACATAGCGGTCGACCGCGGCATGTTTCCTTGTCGGTTGCAAATACTGGCCGATGGTCAGGAAATCGATGCCGGCGGAGCGCATGTCGTCCATGACCTGCATCACCTCTTCCTTGCTCTCGCCAAGTCCGACCATGAGGCCCGATTTGGTGAATTGCGAGGGATCGCGATCCTTCACTTTCTCAAGCAGGCGCAATGAGTGGTAATAGCGCGCGCCCGGCCGGATCGAGAAGTAGAGCCGTGGCACTGTTTCCAGATTGTGGTTGAACACATCCGGCTTGGCGTCGATGACTTTTGCCTCCCACCCATCCTTGCGCAGGAAATCAGGCGTCAGGATTTCGATCGTCGTTCCGGGTGACGCTTCGCGGATAGCATTGATTGTGTGGACGAAATGCATCGCCCCGCCATCTTCGAGATCATCGCGGTCAACTGAGGTGATGACAACATGCTCCAGGCCCATTTCGGCCACCGCCATCCCAACTCGGCGCGGTTCATCCAGATCCAGCGGCGCCGGTTTTCCAGTGATCACATTGCAGAAGGAACAGGCCCGCGTGCAGGTATCGCCCATGATCATCATGGTCGCGTGCTTCTTGTCCCAGCATTCGCCAATGTTCGGGCAGCCTGCTTCTTCGCATACCGTGACCAGGCCTTTGGACTTCACGATCTCGCGTGTCTCAGCATAGCCTTTTGAGGTCGGCGCCTTGACCCGAATCCAGTCCGGTTTGCGCAAGAGCGGCGTATCCGGACGATTGCGTTTCTCCGGATGACGATGCTGCGGCCTGTTGTCGATCAGTGTAGCCATGCTCGATAAATGGAGTGAAACGGCAATTTCCGCAAGCGTTAGAGCGTCATAGCGCCTATGCATCAGCTCAAGAATGACAGCAAAAATACTTGCACTGATCACTGACTGTGACACTTTGTTGCAAACAATTAATAGATCAGAGCATAGTGACCCGATGACGGAAACAACCATCCCCGCTCCGCTGCCCTGGCGCGCCAATCGCGCAAAGACTGACATCTTCTCGGCTGTGATCCGATCCTCGAAAGAGTTTGGCGGCAAGACCGTGGCCATTGTCGATGGCGATGGCACTGAGGTCGATTACAAGACCTTGTTACGTGGATCGTTCGCTCTTGGCTCAGCGCTCGGCAAGAAATTCAAGCGCGACGAAACAGTCGGTATCATGTTGCCAACCGGCGCCGGTGCAATCATCGCCTTCTGTGCCGTGCTCGCCTCAGGACGTTTGCCGGCCATGCTGAATTTTACGGCAGGCTCGGCCAATATCAAATCAGCAATGAAAGCTGGCAAGATCACCAAAATCGTCACGGCGCACAAATTTGTTGAGCTGGGTGGACTCGAAGCTCTGATCGCAGAGCTGTCCGACACGGCGGAATTCATCTACCTTGAAGACGTGCGCGAAAGCCTTGGTCTGATGGACAAGGTTGCCGGTGGTCTGGGCCCTATGCTGCCCAGCCTGTTTCATAGGCGTCAGAACCACAAGAAACCTGGTGTCGTCCTGTTTACGTCAGGCACCGAAGGCGAGCCAAAAGGCGTGGTCCTTTCGCACCACAATATCGTCGCCAATGTCGAACAGGTGCGGTCGCATATCGGCCTCGACCCAAAACAGGATAGTGTCTTTAACCCGCTGCCCACGTTTCACTGTTTCGGCCTGACCGTCGGAGCTATTCTGCCACTGATCGCAGGCGTTCGGGCGATCTTTCATCCGAGTCCCCTGCAGCCGAGAGAGATTGCTGGACGGATCGAAGAAACACGCGCCACGATCTTGCTGGCCACAGATACATTTATCGGACAATACACCCGGGTCGCCAAGGACGGGGCGATGGATTCCGTCCGTTTAGCGGTTTGCGGCGCCGAGCGAGTGAAGGATGAAACGCGCGCCTTTGTTCGCAAGAAATTCAATATCGAAATCCTCGAAGGCTATGGCGCCACGGAGGCCGCTCCTGTGGTCGCAGCCAACACGATGGAATTCAACAAAGCCGGCACGGTCGGTCGTCTGATGTCCGACATGGAATATGAACTGGTCCCGGTCGAGGGCATTGAAGAAGGCGGCAAGCTGCGTATTCGCGGACCAAATGTGATGCTCGGCTATATGCGCTCATCCGCACCTGGCGTGATCGAACCGCCGCTCGAGGGCTGGCACGATACCGGCGATATTTGCATCATGGATGAAGATGACTGCATCCGGATCATGGGGCGGGTCAAACGCTTCGCCAAGATTGGCGGTGAAATGGTCTCGCTGGCCGTGGTCGAGAATTGCGCCAGCGCAATCTGGCCAGATGAAATGCATGCGGCCGCCGCCATTCCCGATCCTCGAAAAGGTGAGCAGATTGTCTTGCTGACCACTTCAGCAGATGCCGATCGCGGCGCCCTGCTCGCCTGGTGCCAGTCGCATGGCGTGTCAGAACTTTCGGTTCCGAAAAAGGTTTTCCATATCGACGAAGTGCCGGTTCTTGGCACCGGCAAGACGGATTATGGCGCCGTTGGCAAAATGGTTCAGGCGCTGACCGAACCGGCTTAGAGCACGCTTTCATGGACCCAGCCATCATAGCCCGGTTCAACCCCGGCGGGCAGATCGCGTTTCAACGTCGCATAGTCGAGATCAATATGCAGATTGGTCAGCACCGCCCGTTTTGGTTTTAGCTCTGAAATCCAGGCCAGCGTCTGATCGAGATGGGCGTGCGATGGATGCGGTGTGTAGCGCAGCGCGTCTACGATCAACAGATCAAGATCCTGCAAGTGCGCTTTCGTCTCATCAGGCCAGTCATTCAGATCATTGCAATAGGCGAGATTGCCCGTCCGAAAGCCGAGCGAGCGAATATAGCCATGTTCCTGATCCAGCGGCATCAAAGGTACTTCACCGCCTGGGCCTGAAATCGAAAATGGACGCCCCGCTTCGATCAGTGGATGCAGTTTGTAGATCGCCGGATAACCACCCTCGCCATCAAAGGCGTATTTGAACTTTGGTAATAGGGTCCGTGACGTCGCCGCGTCCATATAGGCGTTGATTTGCTGACGGTGCCGGATGGCCAGCGCGCGCACATCGTCAATGCCATGGGTCTGATCCGCATGATCATGCGTGAACACGACGGCATCCAGACGGGTGACTTGCGCGTCGAGCAGCTGTTCTCGCATATCTGGCGACGTATCAATCAGGACCGTGGTCTTGTTTTCTTCGTCCGCCGCCGACCAGGTCTCCAACAGAGCGGAACAGCGCCGGCGTCGGTTCCGGGGCTCGGTCGGATCACACGCGCCCCAATCGCCCCCCACGCGCGGCACGCCGCCAGACGATCCCGTGCCCAGCAAGGTAATCCGGATCCGTTGATCACTCATGAGACGCGCTTGAACAGACGCAAGGCATTGGCTTCACAGATGGCGCCAATCTCCTCACGTGTGGAACCCTGCAGATCCGCCAACGCGTCTGCGACATAAGGCAAGTATGCCGGCTCATTCCGACGTCCACGATACGGCATCGGGGTGAGATACGGACAATCGGTTTCCAGGATCACACGATCCAGCGGCACATCCTCGATCACCGCACGGACCTCTTTGGCGCTCTTGAAAGACAGGATCCCGGACACAGACACGAAAGCCCCAAGCGCCAGGCCGCGCTGGCACAGATCCGGGCCTCCAGTATAGCAGTGTAGCAGGATCGGAAACGCACCTCGCCCATATTCGTCTTCCAGAATGGTGGCGGTCAGGTCATCCGCCTCACGCGTATGAACGATCAGCGGCAAGCCAGTCTCGCGCGCTGCCTCTATATGGGTTCGGAAACTCGCTTCCTGTTGTTCTTGAGGACTATAGCCGTAATGCAGATCCATACCGGTCTCGCCGATCGCAACGACTTTCGGATCCTGCGCGCATGACACCAGGTCTTCCGGCCGCGTTTCGGTAAAATCCTTGGCGTGATGTGGGTGCGTGCCAACACTGCACCAGATATCGGCATTGGCGTCGGCGATCGCTTTGACACGCGGAAAACTGTCCAGGCGTTCGCAAATGGCCAGCATCCGGGACACGCCTGCATCACGAGCGCGCGTCAGGACCGCGTCCAGATCTTCCAAATAGGCTTCGGCGTGCAGATTCACATGTGTATCAAACATGGCGTCAGGCGCTTACAGCCTTCACGCCATCTTGCAAGACGGAAAACAGTTTCGTCGCGGTTTGCAACGGTGTGAGATTGAGGCTGTTCGCCGTCGCTCGCACCTCGTGCATGGCGAGCCAGGTTGCGCTGAGCTCCGGGTCAGATTCCGCCTTTTCGGCGACCCATTGCATCAACGTGTCCGTGAAAGCCTGCAAAGACCCTTCATCCACCAGAGTCGATGTCAAAGCAGCTGACACCACACCTCCAGTTGGCTTCCGAACATTGCGCAACAGGGCGCGCGCGGTTTGTGTCGCCTTGGCGCCAGCGGTTTGTGACAGCTCAATCCCGTAGCCCGGACGACCGGGTGCGAGATCGAGGGCCAGATCCACATCGGCGCCCGCCGACTTCAGGACAGATCGTGTGTCGTCCTCTTCAAGCGGATAAAAACGCAGGACCTGACAGCGCGAGCGAATGGTCGGTAAAATCGGCTGCGTCGAATGCGAGATCAGGATGAGCAGCGCATTTCGCGGTGGCTCTTCAAGAGTTTTGAGCAAAGCGTTCATGCCGGACACATTCATCTCGTCCAGCGCATCAATAATCCCGACGCGCCAACCGGCCAGAGCCGGCCGCAAGTGGAAGAATTGATTGAGATCCCGAATTTGCTCGACGGTGATGTCCTGCCGTAGCTTACCTTTCTCATTCAATCCGCGTTCGATCCACTTCAGGTCCGGATGCCCGCCGGACTGGATGAGTTGCATGGTCGCATCTGTGATATCCGCATCCAGTGACGATGCGCCCAACATCAAGCCTGCCACACGGCGCGCGAAGATGGACTTGCCGATCCCTGACGGGCCCTGAAAGATCCAACCATGATGCAAACGCCCGGAATCCCGCGCGCGCAAAAATCGCTCCGCGGCAGCGCCATGACCGATCAGAGGAAACGCCGCACTCATGCCAGGCCCAGTCGCGTAGAGATGGCATCGAGCGCCATAGCCAAAACTTGCGGCGGTGATTGCAGCGCGTCGATCACGACGCAGCGATCAGGCTCGGCTTCAGCGATGGCGAGGAACGCCGCACGGACCGTTTCGTGAAACCGAAGATCCTTGGCCTCAAACACATCCTGTGTGCCCCGCTGCTGACGTCGCTCGGCCAGGGCGACAGGGTCTGCATCGAGGATCAGGGTTAGGTGCGGACGAGTCTCGGCGACAACCGCGCGCTCGATCGTCAGGAGTGTCTCCGTCGGGACCCCGTCAATGCTCTGATAGGCGCGTGTGGAATCCGCAAAGCGGTCGCACAACACCCACTCGCCCTGCGCAAGCGCCGGGCGGATGCGTTTTTCCAGATGATCCGCGCGCGACGTATTCATCAGCAAGGCGTGTGAGAGCGGCGACCATGACTCATCTGGAGGAGGATTTAGCGCCAGAGCGCGGACCTTTTCAGCCAATGTGGTGCCGCCAGGCTCCCGCGTCACACAGACCATAAGACCTTTGCGTTCCAACTCGGCCTGCAATCCCGCGATCAAGGTCGATTTCCCGGCCCCTTCTCCGCCTTCGAGCGTAATGAATCGCCCCGCTTTGTTCACCTGATCAGGCTCCACCATCCAACATGCGGCTGAGGCCATCCACGGCCTTGCCGAAAAAGCCCAGGCGACCGACATCTTCCATCGCGACCAATGGCAATTCAATCGGCGTCTTGCCCTCTATGGTGACCACTAGGGTTGCGACCTGGTCGCCCGCCTTGATTGGCGCTTCGATCAGACGGTCGTGCACGATTTCAGATTTGCCTTTGGCAAAGGCTCGCTTGTGCGCGGTGACGTTCGCGCCTTCGCTGAGTTTGACACCCACAGTGCGGCTTGACCCCATCCATACGTCAAGCTCCGCGAGCCGACTGTCATCCGCTTCAATCGCGCGGGTCTCAAAAGCGCTGAAGGCCATACGCATCAGACGTTCGGCTTCCTGCGCGCGCGCTTGCTTGCTGGGCAAACCATTAATGACAATAATCCGGCGTTGCCCGTCACGCACCGCAGAGGCGGTCAGGCCGTAGCCTGAAATATTGAGATGTCCGGTCTTCAACCCGTCCGCGCCGGCCATGGTGCCGAGCAGTGGATTGCGATTGGCCTGCGTATACTCGCCCCACGTATAGGAGTCCTGGCTGTACCAGTCATAATATTGCGGATAATCATCAATGATCTTCTTCGCCAACTTGGCGAGATCGATAGAGGAGACGACGTGTCCCTCGCCTTCCAGACCTGTGGCATTGACGAAATTGACCGTGGTCAGACCCAGTTCGTGCGCCCGTTCCGTCATTTGCCGGGAGAATGCGGCTTCGGACCCGGCAATCCCTTCGGCCAAAACGATACAGGCATCATTGCCGGACATGACGATCATGCCTTGCAACAATTCTCGAACCGTCGGGCGTTCTTTCGGGCGCAAGCCCATGGTCGAGGTTCCGGAAGGAAATCCGCCACGGCGCCAGGCGTCTTCGCTAACCGCCATTTGCGTATCCAGGGTGATCTCGCCCTGATCGATCAGGTCAAACACGAAATAGGCCGTCATCATCTTGGTCATGGAGGCCGGGATCATCGGCACATCACCTGACTTTGACCACAACACTTCGCCCGTTTCATGGTCCATGATCACGGCATAATCAGCATCAGATTCCAGGATTTGCGCCGTCGCCAGCGCCGGTAAGATCAGAGCCGTCAGGAAGAGGCACGCGCTGCGCAAGATCTGCATATCGGGGTCCTTTCGCCAATAAGACTTAGCCCTTTTTCCTGCCGCGGAAAAAGGGCTAGTTCGTGGCGAAGGTCAATCTTTGCAGCGGCGTGCTGTTCAGCGTGTGGTCAGGAACCCGTCGACAACGCCGTCACGGGACAAATCACGGCGCTCACGCTCGGCAATATCCCGGTTTGGAAACGGTCCAACCAGGACGCGGAAAAAGTCACCGCCATTGACCCGCGCTTCCTCGATTTTCACCGGCAAGCGATTGCCGATATCGAATGTCAGACGCTGAGCATTGGCGATATCCGAAAAGGCGCCGGCCTGGATGAATATGTTCCCGGCCGGTGCTGCTGATACAACGCTCATACTGGCGACGCGCACAGGGGTAGAAACCTGAGTCGACGCAGGTTGCGGTTCGGCAGCTGCAATCACCGGCTGGGGCGCAATTGTAACCGGCGGCAAGGACTCGTCTTCGATTTGGGTCGAGGCATAAGTCTCAGGATTTTGTTGCACGGGGGCAGGCCCCAGATATCGAATACGGACGGCCGCTGAACTGCCTTTGGCAACGCCCAATACGGACGCGGCGCGCGGTGAAAGCTCAAGCACGCGCTTTCCATCAAACGGGCCACGATCATTCACACGTACGACGACTTCGCGGGAATTGTCTTCATTGATGACCTGGACCAGGCTGGGCAGTGGCAGACTTGGATGCGCGGCTGTCATCGCCGTTTCGTCAAAGATCTCACCATTTGCCGTGGGTTGGCCGTCAAACCCATCCATATAAACCCCGGCACGGCCGCGCTCTTCACGAATTTGCGCGTCTCGATTGGATTGCACCCGGCTGAGCGTGAGAGGCTTGCCCGTGCGCGCAATTTCCTGAGTCCGGACAGACGCGATTCGAATGGGCTGTGTCGGCGCAGATGCTTCGCTGGCGAGTGGCGGTGGCGATACGTTCAGCGAGAAAGACTCTTCTGATGCCGGTGAGACGATTTGAGCTGGGCCGACTGGGGCGGCACTCTGAGTAGGATACTGGAACTGGACCCGGCTATTTTGAGTGATGACGGGGGTCGCGCGCTGTGTGGACTGAGCAACAGGAGGTGAAGATGGCTCCGTTTCAGCATTGGCATAGACGATCGGCGCGGCGCGACGATCTGCCTGGGCCGGTCCGACAAGTATAAAGGCCATGCAGGACGTGCTCGTGAACGCAATGCCAAGCGCGCGGGAAACAGACGTCTTCATCATTCACCTCATTCTGTGGTCCCTGCCCGTTTGGCGGCAGGTTGAGCATTCAGCTCTTCGTCGACGAGGCACTTGTTTACCATACCAAGCTGCACGCCCGGTGAATGGAAACCAAAACTTGCCTTCATCGAGAGAAAGGTCTGATTAACCATAAACCGACCAAATGCAGGCAATTTCATGACAGGACTTGCAATCTTGTCCGGACTGTAGAAAAGGAAGCGTCCTGCTGCGGAGGAGTG
>JBCCZH010000111.1:0-8529 GCA_039188075.1 Pseudomonadota bacterium | reverse complement strand
GCGCCCAATATCAACACATCGACTTGCTGCAATCGTGATCCCTCTGCCTGCAATCATGGCGAAAAAGTCTTTATTCCGCCCTGTTGGCGGCAAGCCGAAGCCGTGTAAAGGTTAGAGTTAACAGCGAGAAAGGGATACGATCATGACAGGTCGGACATCAGGGGGTCGCAGTCTACTGCTCGGGGCAATGGTTTTTGCACTGGCGGCATGCGGCGGCGGGAACAGCACCTCTGATGATGTCCCCCCTCCGCCAGAAGACGCGGAAGGTCAGATTGTTGAACGGTCTCGATCGGCGCAAGTGGCGGCGGATCAGCGGGAGCGCGAACGTCAGCGGCTGGCACAGCGCGAAGACGAGACCCGGTTTTCCTATATCCGTTATGCGCCTGACACGAGCGACAGTCTGCCGAAAGCCTGTCTGGTCTTCTCCGAGCCGCTCGATCCCGATATCGATTATTCGATCTACGCGCCAATGGATGGCGATCTCGACGTGGCCTATAGCGTCAATGGCGAACAGCTCTGCCTCAGCGGGTTGAGTTTTGCCGCCTCCTATACACTGACCCTGACCGAAGGCCTGCCGGATGAAGACGGCATCGAGCTAGGCCGCGAGGAAGAGGTTCAGATCAGCTTTGAGGACCGCCCGCCTTATGTCGGCTTTAGCGGCTCCGGCGTAATTCTCCCGCGCGAGGATGCGGATGGCCTGGCCATCGAAACGGTCAATGTCGACCGCGTCACCGTGAAAGTCTCTCGGGTCAATGATCGGGCCCTGGCGTTCAAATCAATCACGCAGGGCGTGGAGAGCCAGCAAGGCCGATACTCCTATGTCTATGGCGACGAGAATCCCAGCGATCTGGCATCTGAAGTCTGGTCAGGGACCATGGACATTCAGAACATCAAGAATGCGCCGGTCGTCACGGTCTTTCCCTTGCCGGACGTGATCGAGACGCTGCAACCCGGCGCCTATTACATCGAACTGTCCGACGCGATTGAGCTGGATCGCTATGAAGGTCCGCCTGCGTCCGCAAAACGCTGGGTCATGCTGACCGATCTGGCGCTGACCGCCTATCGCAGCGAGTCCGGGCTCGATGTCACCTTGCGCTCCTTGCAGGACGGCCGCGTCATGCCGAATGCGCAGGTCCAGCTGATCGCGCGCAATAATGAAGTGCTGGGCGAGGTGGCGACCGGGGTTGATGGACGCGTCTCGTTCAATCCGGAACTGCTGGCCGGGACCGGCACGCTGACCCCGAAACTGATTCTGGCCTCGGGTCTAAAAGGTGACACGGCGGTGCTGGATCTCAGCCGCGCGCCGGTGGACTTGTCCGAACTGAACACAGGCGGCCGAGTGACACCGGGCGATATTGATGCCTATCTCTATACCGAGCGCGGCATCTATCGACCCGGCGAAACCGTGCATATCACCGCCCTGATGCGTGACCGGGCTGGACGCGCTGTGACGGAACGCAATGGAACGCTGATCACTTACCGCCCAAACGGGATGGAAGCCTTCCGGGTCAGATTCGCGATCGATGAAGCTGGATCCTTGCAGCGCGACATCGAACTGCCGCGCGGTGCGTCGCGCGGCATGTGGCGCAGCGTGCTGGAAATTGACGGGCTTGGGCAAGCGGGCTCCGTGTCTTATTCGGTAGAGGATTTTGTGCCGCAACGCATCGCCGTTGAATTGGATGTCGAAGACGCGCCCTTCCTGCCGGGCGATGATGCCCGCGATATCGATGTCACAGCGCGGTTCCTCTATGGCGCGCCAGGCGCGGCCCTGACGGTACAGTCGCAGGCGCGGGTTGAAGTTGATCCAAATCCGTTCGGCTATGACGGCTTCAGCTGGGGCCCGCATGATGGCAGCTTCCGGGAGCAGTTCATCGACCTGCCGGACCGTACGACGGATGGCGCCGGTCAGACTCTGGTGCGAGTCGTGCCGGGTAATCGCGGCAGCAATGCCGAAATCCCATTGCGCCTCAACACCGTTGTCAGTGTCCTGGAACCCGGTGGCCGGGCGGTAAGTGAGAGTGTCCGCATTCCGTATCGCCCGCGCGATCTCTATCTGGGGATCAAGCCGAACTTTGATGGTCGGCTTGGTTTTGAACAGGATGGCAATTTCGAGATTGCAGCCCTGAACGCCAAAGGCGAAGGCCAGGTCGCGGACCTGCGCTGGAAAATCCTCGAGATCAGCTATCACTATGACTGGTATCGCGAAGATGGCCGTTGGAAGTGGCGCCGCTCGCGCACCGTTCGTACGGTCAATGAAGGCGGTCTGCGGACCCAGGATGGCGCTGGCATGATCACCGTATCCGGTCTGGAATGGGGCGCGCATGAACTGGTCATTGAGGCCGAGGATGGCAGCACAGCCAGCCGCGCCTTCAGAGTCGGCTGGGGCGGCGACGTGTCCGGTGACGGCGTCGAAGCGCCGGACCGCGTCGAAGTCGTCGTCGATGAGCAGCAGATCGTCGCTGGCCGACCGGCCGCCCTGACCATCATCCCGCCTTATGATGGCGAGGCCCAGATCGTAGTCGCGACCGATCGCATCCTGTCGATCGAAACGCGGCAGGTTCAGGCCTCCGGCACATCGATCACGCTCCCGGTCTCTGATGATTGGGGCGAAGGTGCCTATGTCATGGTCAATGTCTATACGCCGCGCGATCCTGTCGTGCAGTCCAAGCCGCGCCGCGCGGTTGGGGTCGGCTATGTGCCGGTCAACATGGACAATCGTACGTTCAATGTTGAAATCGATGCGCCTGAGCTGATCCGTCCCGGACGCGACGAAACCGTCACCGTCTCTGTCGAAGGTGGCCCGCGGGAGAAAGCCTTTGTGACGCTTGCGGCGGTGGATGAAGGCATTCTGCGCCTGACCAAGTTTTCCAGCCCGGATCCGACCGAATGGTATTTCGGCAAGAAAGCCATGGGATTGGCGCTGTATGATGATTATGGCCGACTGCTTGATCCCAATCTTGGCCTGCCAGCGGAAGTCCGGACCGGTGGTGACCAGCTGGGCGGCGAAGGTCTGTCCGTCGTTCCCACCCAGACTGTGGCCCTGTTCAGCGGCATCGTCGAGATTGGTCGCGGCGGAGAGGTCGAGGTCGACTTTACGGTCCCTGAGTTTAACGGCGAATTGCGGCTCATGGCCGTGGCCTGGTCAGCGACTGGGCTTGGCGCGGCAGATCAGGCCATGACGGTTCGACGCGAAGCCCCGGTCGATCTGATCGTGCCTCGCTTCCTGGCGCCAGGCGATGAAGCCGTCGCGACAGTCAGTATCGACAATGTCGAACTCCCGGACGGCGAATTCAGTGCGACTTTCACGGCCTCTGAACCCCTCAGCGTACCCGCAGAAGAATTCACCAAAACCGTGCCGAGCGGGGCTCGGGTAGATGAAGGCGTGCGCTTCTCTGCCGATGGCTCGGGTATCTCTGATCTCACTCTAAGCGTCAGCGGCCCAGGCAATTACAGTGTTGTGCGCGATTATCAGATTGAAACCCGCTCTGCCTTCCTGCCTGTGACCAATGTCCAGCGCGCCTTGATGGAAGAGGACCAGACCTATGCGCCGGATATCAGCCTGTTCGACGGATTCATTCCCGGCACTGCGCGGATGACGGTAAGCTTCTCCGGGCTGCCAGTTGATCCCAACGCCTTGTACAATTCACTGGCGCGTTATCCTTATGGCTGTACCGAACAGACGATCAGTCGGGCCATGCCGCTCATCTATGCCGAGCAGCTGGTCGAAGAAGGCGCGCGGGACAATCAGCCTGTGGCGCGGGATCGG
Source organism: Pseudomonadota bacterium (assembly GCA_039188075.1). Taxonomy (GTDB): domain Bacteria; phylum Pseudomonadota; class Alphaproteobacteria; order Caulobacterales; family Hyphomonadaceae; genus Henriciella. The sequence continues at coordinate 4,763 of JBCCZH010000111.1, read as the reverse complement.
ATCCAGGCGGCGGTCTCTCGCGTGCTGAACCGACAAAGTGAGAATGGTGCGTTTGGCTTGTGGCGAGCCGGCGATGGCTACGCCTCGCCATGGCTCGGAGCCTACACCACCGACTTCCTGTATCGGGCCAAGGAGCAGGGCTATGAAGTGCCGCAAGCGGCCCTAGACCGCGCTTATCAATCCTTGCGCACGATTGCCCAAGGCGATGCCTGGCGCGTCTATGGATATCAGACCGATGTCTATGAAAGCCGCTATCACGAAGACACCGAGAAGAAGCTGATGCAGCGGGCAGCGCCTTATGCGCTCTATGTGCTGGCGCGGGCTGGCAAGGCCGATGTCTCGCGTCTGCGCTATCTGCATGATCGTGAATTGGGCGACATTCGCTCTCCATTGGCGAAGGCCCATCTGGCGGCGGCCCTGTCCTATATGGGCGATCGTTCCCGCGCCTTTAGTGCCTTCACCGCAGCGGAAGAGGCGATCGGTTATGAGAATGATGGCGATTACTATCAGACCCCATTGCGGGATCTGTCTGGCATCCTGGCGCTCGCCGCCGAGGCTGGCCTGAATGATCATGTCGCCCGCATTGCCGAACAACTGGGTCAGGACACGCCCGAACCCGACGCCCTGACCACGCAGGAAAAAGCCTTCATGCTGCTGGCCGTTGGAAGCTTGTCGCAGGAAGACGGCTTGCGTCTGGATGTCGATGGCCTCGGTCGGAACAGCGACAATGACCGGCGCTATTTTGTGACGCCGGAGCAGGTCGAGCGTGGTGTCAGCTTCCGTCTGCGCCGCGGGTCAAGCGCGATGTTCCGGACGGTCATGGTGACCGGGTCGCCGGAACGGGCGCCGCAACCGGCCAGCGAGAAGCTGTCGGTCAGCAAACGCGTGCGGACCTTGCAAGGTCAGCGCGTGGATCTTGGCGATCTGACGCAAGGCGATCAATTGGTGGTCGCCCTAACGCTGACTCCGCGCGAACGCCGCAACAATCCGGTGATCCTGGCCGACCTTCTGCCGGCGGGCTTCGAGATCGAGACGATCTTACGACCGGCCGACGGCAATCGCGAATTCGGGCCGGATGGCGTGTTTGCCTGGGTTGGTGATATCGACTCGGCTGAGACCGCCGAAGCCCGCGATGACCGTTTCGTGGCCGCGATCGATGTCGTCGAAGACTCGCGAACGCTGGCTTACATTGTACGGGCGGTAACGCCGGGCACCTACACGATGCCAGGCGTGGTCGCTGAAGACATGTATCGACCGGATGTGTTCGCACGGTCTGCCGCGACAGAAATCACGATTGCGCCGCAAGCGGCCGGTCCAGGTGGCAGCAGATGATCTGGCTCAAGCGGCTGGCGATCGCGTTTGCGGTTTCGCTGGCCGCGATCTTCGTCCTCGACAAGATCTTCCCGCCACCGATTGAGCGGGGGCGGGTAGTCTCCGTTCTGGTCTCGGATCGGGATGACCGTCCTTTGCGCGCCTTTCCACTGGACAATGGCACCTGGCGGTTCGCAGCCGATCTCGACGAGATTGATCCCGTCTTCATCGAGGCTTTGCTGGAAGTCGAGGATAAACGGTTCTGGTCGCATGGCGGCACGGACTGGGTGGGCATGGCGCGCGCCGCGCTCAGCTCCGCGCAAGCGGGCCGGGTTGTGTCCGGTGGATCGACCATCACGATGCAAACCGCGCGTCTATTGGAGCCCAGACCCAATCGAACCGTTGGCGCCAAGCTGACTGAGATCTGGCGCGCACATCAGCTTGAATGGCGACTGTCCAAGCGCGAAATCCTCGAACTCTATCTGACGATGACGCCTTATGGGGGCAATCTTGAAGGTATCCGTTCGGCCAGCTGGCGCTATTTCGGACGCGCGCCGGATCGCCTGTCCGATGACCAGATCGCGCTCCTCATCGCCTTGCCGCAATCACCGGAAGTGCGACGACCCGATTTGCGTCCAGACGGGGCGCGTCAGGGACGTGACGAGATCGTCGCCAAGCTGGAACGGCTCGGTTATTTCCCGCCGCACCGTGCGGATGAGGCGCGCGCCGCGCATATTCCAGGTCGCCGATATACATTTCCGGCCCGGGCCTGGCACGCCGCCGACAATGCCGCTGGCGACCGCCGAAACGACATTCGCTCAACCCTGGATTCAGGACTGCAGGCCGAACTGGAGCAATTGGCGGCACGACATGCCGAGACCCTGGAAGAAGATGCGCAAGTCTCCATACTCGTGGTCGATATCCCGACTCGCGCGGTTCGCGCGGCGGTCGGGTCGGCGGACCGAAGCCGCCCGGGCGGCTGGCTCGATTTGACGGCGCAGGCGCGATCGCCGGGATCCACGTTGAAACCCTTCATCTATGCTTTGGCTTTCGATGATGGCAGCGCGGCACCCTCGACCCGCATTGCCGATTTGCCGAAGCGATTTGCGTCTTATCAGCCGGAGAATTTCGACCGGCTTTTCCGCGGCGATGTCCGCGTGTCGGAGGCCTTGCAGCATTCGCTCAACGTCCCGGCCGTTCTGACCCTGGACCGGATCGGTCCGCAAAGGTTTGCTGCGGCTTTGACCCTTGCCGGAGCGTATCCTCGCATTGGCGGCGCAGCGCGAAAAGAGCCAGGCCTGGCCTTGGCCCTTGGCGGCGCTGGACTGACGGCACAGGAATTGGCGGTGCTCTATGCGGCGCTTGGTGATGGCGGACTGGCGCGACCCTTGATCTGGGACGAAGATCAACTGGCGGCGCCATTCGATGGCTATCGCCTGATGAGCGCAGACAGTGCCGAACAGATCATCAAGATCCTTCAGGACACCCCGGCGCCCGCTGGACGCATGCCAGCGCGCCTGACCGCCAATGCACCCGAAGTCGCTTTCAAGACGGGAACGTCGTACGGCTATCGTGATGCCTGGGCTACGGGTGTTGCGGGTGAATATGCGATCATCGTCTGGGTTGGACGGGCAGATGGCGCGCCGCGACCTGGTCAGACCGGACGCAAGGCGGCGCTGCCGCTCCTGTTTGAGACGGTTGATCGGGCGAGCCACCATCTCGGTCAATCCGGGGCGGCATCTGCAAAACTGATCCGAAAACGCGCCCTTCAGGCCCAAGGTGCCTTGGCTGAGTTTGATGGCGAGGCGCGGCCGCCGGAAATTCTGTTCCCGCCGCGCAATGCAGAGCTGTGGGCTGGAAAAGTCGACGGTCAAGCGGCTCGGCCATTTGTCCTCGCTGGGCGCGGGGAAGGGGCTCTACGCTGGTATGTAGATGGTGCCCCTGTGCGCCTGGATGATGGTGGTCTGCCAAGCTGGCAACCAGTCGAGGCCGGGTTTTACCAGGTCTCTGCGGTCGATCCGGCCGGGCGGACCAGCTCGGTTGGCGTGCGCGTGCTGGATTGATTGCGGCCCCGGCTTGCCGCGCCGACAGGTCTGGACAGATCGCTCAAAAAAAGTGACACTGGCGTCATGAATAAGACCCATTATGACGTTTTGATCGTCGGGGCCGGGCTTTCCGGCGTCGGCGCCGCCGCGCATCTGCAGAGACGCAGCCCTGGTCGCTCCTATCAAATTCTAGAAATGCGAGACGCCATGGGCGGCACATGGGACCTGTTCCGATACCCGGGGATTCGCAGCGACAGCGACATGCATACGCTGGGCTTCAATTTCAAACCCTGGAAAGCGCAAAAAGCGATCGCGGACGGTCCGGCCATTCGCGACTACATTCACGAAACCGCGGATGAATATGGCGTCAATCCGAACATTCGCTATGGCCACAAAGTCGTCAGCGCCTCCTGGGATAGCGACACCGCGCAATGGACGGTCGAGGTCAAGGTCAAAGGCAAGCGCCAGAAACAGAAACTGACCTGTAACTGGCTACATATGTGCGCCGGATACTATAATTACGAAAAAGGCTACACGCCGGAATTTGAAGGCCGCGAGGATTTCGAAGGCGACATCATTCACCCGCAGCTATGGCCGGAAGATTATGATTATGCCGGCAAGAAAGTCGTCGTGATCGGCTCAGGTGCCACGGCGATGACGGTTGTCCCGGCGATGACCGACAAGGCCGAACATGTGACCATGTTGCAGCGCTCACCGACTTATGTCGTGTCGCGGCCCTCGGTCGACAAGATGGCGAATGGTTTGCGCAAGTTTCTGCCAGATATGATGGCGTATGGCATCACGCGTTGGCGTAATGTGTTGATGCAGCTTTTCGTCTACAATCAGACGCGCCGTCGCCCGCAAAAGGTCAAGGACAAGCTGCTCGACCTGACGCGCGAAGAGATTGGCGATGAGATGGTCGAGAAACATTTCACACCAACTTACAATCCCTGGGACCAGCGCCTGTGCTTGATCCCCGACAGTGATCTGTTCACGGCGCTGAACGAGAAGAAGGCGTCTGTCGTGACCGATCATATTGAGCGCTTCACCAAGACCGGCATCAAACTGAAATCCGGGGAAGAGCTGGAGGCGGATCTGATCGTCACGGCGACCGGACTGGATCTGCAATTCGTTGGCGGCGCCGATTTCTTCGTCGATGGACGCAATCAGCAACCGAATGAATTGCTCAATTATCGCGGCGCCATGGTCTCGAATATTCCCAATATGAGTACCGTATTTGGCTATACCAATGCCAGCTGGACCCTGCGCGCCGACCTGATCGTCACAGCGACCGGACTGGATCTGCAATTTGTCGGCGGCGCCGATTTCTTCGTCGATGGACGCAAGCAGCAACCGAATGAACTGCTGAATTATCGCGGCGCCATGGTCTCGAACATTCCGAATATG
>JBCCZH010000110.1:0-8544 GCA_039188075.1 Pseudomonadota bacterium | reverse complement strand
ACGCACGTGCTCCCAAACGAACCTCCTATTGTCAGATCTACGGGCATCTATCAGATCGAGTGGCGCAAGACAGATGATCGTTGGCTGATGTCTCATCGGAAATTATTTGTTGATCGGCGCGCGGACTAATTGCCCTCGCTGGCATCTCTGGAAATCCATCGAACCAGAGAGACTTCAGATGTCTTCATTTACGCCCGAATCCGAGAATGCGGGAGTCTTCCATGCGCTCTCGCGTGCGGTCTCACCCCCTCGACCAATCGGTTTCCCCTATTCTATAGGTGAGGCACGAAACGAAACCGAGGGTGAGGCTGTAGACACATGACGATTGAACAATCACTTGCCGGGAAACACGCCCTGGTCACCGGCGCCTCAAGCGGCCTCGGCGAGCATTTTGCCAGGACCCTCGCCAAACAGGGAGCGACCGTTGTCTTGGCTGCGCGGCGTCTGGAAAAGCTCAAATCACTCCAGTCCGAGATTGAAGCAGAGGGAGGACAAGCGTTCGCGGTCACCATGGACGTCACGTCGGCAAACTCCGTCGCAAGTGCGTTCGCCGCCATCGAGGCCGAGTTCAGCGCGCCATGCGATATCCTGATTAATAATTCAGGCGTCGGACAAGCATCCTGGTTTGTCGACACGGCCGAAGAGGAATGGGCGAACATTGTCGACACCAATCTGACCGGAGTCTGGCGAGTCGCACAACAGGCCAGTAAGGCCCTGATCGCGGCAGGCAAACCCGGCAGCATCGTCAACATTGCGTCGATCACGGCGCAACAGCCTTCGCACATGATTTCCGGCTATGCTGCGTCGAAAGCGGCCGTCGACCACCTGACGCGAAACATGGCGCTTGAGCTGTCGCGCTATGGCATTCGGGTCAACGCGATTGCGCCCGGCTATTTCAAGACCGCGATTAATGATGACTATCTCGACAGCGAAGCCGGCGACCGTATGAGAAAGCGGATCGCCATGCGACGCTTCGGGAATTACGCCGACCTGGAAGGTCCTCTGCTGCTGCTCGCTTCAGATGCCAGCGCATACATGACCGGATCGACCATCACAGTCGATGGCGGTCATACGCTAATGGCGCTTTGAATACGGAGCCCGCACGGCGCTAATTTCTAGGTTCCCGTCCAGTTCGGCGCCCGTTTCTCGGCGAAGGCGCGCGGCCCTTCCTTGGCATCATTCGATGTGAACACGGCCTTCGATAGCGGTTCCTGCATTTTCCAGAGCGTGTCTTCATCAATGCCCTGCGCGGCGGCGCGCACCAGCTTCTTGGACGCAGCAACCGCCAGTGGGGCGTTCTGTGCCACGCGTTCGGCCAGGGCAATCGCCGCATCGACCGCGCCGCCGACTTCGGTCAGCTCGGACACCATGCCGGCATCCTTGGCGTCTTCGGCCAGGATGTGATCGCCGGTAATCGCCATTTCCATCGCCTTGGCATAGCCGACCCGGCTCGGCAGACGGAACAAGCCACCCGCGGCCGCAAACAAGCCGACTTTGACTTCCCGAATGCCGATCTTGGCCCCTTTGGCCGCGACCAGAAGATCGCAGCTGAGCGCCATTTCGCAACCGCCCGCGATCGCAAAGCCTTCAATCGCCGCGATGATCGGTTTCTCGCACCCTTCGCGCACGAATTTGGTGAAGGGCCCGATATCTTCGCCGCGTGCAAAAGCCTTCAGATCCATGCCGGAGCAGAAATAGCCGCCTGCCCCGGTCAGCACGCCGGCGGTTAGACTGGGATCATTGTTCAATTCCTGGACCGCATCCCAGACCCCATTGGACAGGGCGCCATTGATGGCATTGCGGGCGTCCGGACGGTTCATGGTGATGATCATGATCCGGCCGCGACGTTCAACCAGGACGGCTTTTTCTTCTGTCTCTGCACTCATTGGATTCAACCTCCGCTATCTATTGCTCTTGTCTGGCGACAGGTTGAGGCAAAATCCAGAAGACGCAATGGTGCCGTAGCGCCAATCCGCGACCCGCGATTACTCGACCGTGATCGGCGTTCGGGCAATCACGCGCTTATTGTCAAGCACGTAGCGCAACTCATATTCGCCGGGCTCCTTCGGGGCCCTGAGCTCAACCGGATTGCCTTCCCGCGTATAGCCATAATCACCATAGCGATTGTCAGCCGCGTCCGGCGCCACAATGGTGATCCAGTCATTGTGATTGCCCGGGCCAGACCAGTCGACATTGAAGCGCTGTTCGGGGGTCACGGTGGCGGGCCCCGAAACACTGGCATCGACATCCTCGACCTTGATCGTTTTGGTGCCGACCACACGTTTGCCGTCCAGCACATAACGCAGCTCATATTCGCCCGGCTCAACCGGCATTTTCAGCGTCACAGGTGAACCTTCGCGCGCGTATTCATAGTCACCATAGCGATTCTCAGCGGCATCTGGCGCGACCACAGTCAGCCAGTCATTCTTCCAGCCCGGGCCGTCAAATCCTAGCTCTACCGCAGACCCAACGCCCGCTGTCTCGTCTGCCGTGAGATTGACCGTGAGATCCGTCGCCACCAATTCCTTGACCGCGAGAACCTTCTTGCCGTCCTGGACATAGCGCAGTTCCCAATTGCCTGGTTCCAGCGGCATGCGCAGGGTCAGCACATCGCCGTCGCGCGTATAGGCATAATCGGTATAGCGACCAGCCGGTTCCCCGGGCCTGACCACGGTCAGCCAGTCATTCTGGCCACCCGGACCGGTCCAGGCGATATCGTGATAGGACCCGATCTCGACCGTGTCTGGGGCCTCCATGGAGGCTTCGACCGCCGTCACGGTCAAACTGCGCCGTGCAATCACTTCTTGCCCGGCCTGCACATAGCGCAGCTCATAGCTTCCAGCCTCAAGCGGTGCGCGCAATTCAAGCGTCTCCCCTTCGCGAGTATAGGCATAATCGGTGTAGGCGCGGTCGGCGGCGTCGGGCGCAACGACGGTCACCCAATCATCATTGTATCCTGGGCCGGACCAGGTGACGTTGAAGCGTTCGCCAGCAGCGACCGTGTCGGGTGCCTCCATGCTGGCCGCCACGGCGGTGGCCTCGATTTCGAGACTGGCGAGCACGCGTGACGGTCGTCCCAGCACGTATCTGACTTCATAAGTCCCCGGCTCGGCGGGCATCCGCAGGGTCAGCGGATTTCCGCCATCGCGGATATATTTGTAAGTCTTGTATGATCCCGGTGTGCCATCGACTTCGGTGACGGTGAGCCAGTCGCTTTCCCGCTCTGGCCCGGTCCAATAGACCATCAGATCAGAACTGACAGGCGCGGCGCCTTCGGGTTCAGTGCGCAAGGTCGCGTCAAAGCTCTGCTCCAGCGCAATCGTCACCGTCTTTTCGATGCTCTGCGCGACCTGGATCGCCGTCGCTGAACCACTCAGCGCGCGGTCAGGCCATTCGACGAAGACATCGTAAATGCCCGGCGCGACTTCGACCTCGCTGACGCCGGCATCGCTGACCGAAAACATGTCCTCACCACTGGCCGAGACCACACGCCAGGACAGACCGCTTTCGATTTCCGGTCCCTGGGCAAGATCTGTCGCGCGCAGAACCATGCGAGTTTCGGTCACCGGTTCCTGATCCGGAACTTCGGCAACCGTCTGCTCCAGTGCGTTAGATAATTCTTCTGCACTGGAGGCATTCAGATAGCTGCCACCGGTATTGTCGGCCAGGCATTGCAATTGCTCCTGATCGGCCTGCTCGACCACATCAAAGCCGATTACATGTGCGGTAAAGTCGATCCCGGCCTGCTCAAGGGCATTGCCAATCGCACATGGATCCAGATCACAAGTCTCCCGACCGTCGCTGACCAGAACCACCGTCGCTTTCTTTTCGGTATAGGCGAGCTGTTCCGCCGCGAACTGAACGGACGCACTCAGGGGCGTCTTGCCTTTCGGATTGATACCATCCACCGCGGTCCGGACGGCATCGCGATCGGTCCCCACTTCGACCACTTGTTCAATGTCGCCGCAATCGCCTTCGCGATTATGACCATAGGCGACCAGGCCCAGCCTTTGGCCATCTGGCAAGTCATCAATGATCTGCCCGACCACGGTCCGCGCGATGGTGATCTTGGCCTCACCGTCAATCTGACCCCACATCGAGCCGGATCCATCCAGAACCAGGATAACGTCCTGGTCTTCTGCTTGCGCCAGCGGCGCGGTCGCCAGTGCTGTTAGACCCATTGCCGAAACGATTGCGCGCATTGCGCCCATTTTAGTACTCATCTGCGTCCCTTTTTGACGTGGGAAACGAAACCGTCTCCACATCCCCAGGACCTGAGTATGGCACTTATCGTTAATTCGAGCAAAGCCCGCGCCATTGGCGCGGGCTTCTGCCTTGATCATTCAAGCGAATTACTTGCTTGGCAGCGACGCATTGCTCCAGCGCAATGCGTGACCGGAGGCCAGCAAAAGCGCGCCTATGACGGTCAATTGCGTTTCATAATCATGCAGGGATTCCACGAATGCGCCGAGCAAGAGAAATCCGATTCCGCTGGCGATCAGAATACCGATCGGTACGGTCAGGCGTTTGGAACTCAATCCAATCAGGGAGAAAGGAATGGCAGCGAGCACAAAAGCCTTGTGCACCCATTCAGCCTCAGCCCAAACGCCAGCAATTGGGAGAACCGCTGCCAATAGAGGCAAAGCCAGGCAGTGAATCAGGCATAGACTGGACAGCACAATGGCTGATCCATCAACGACTGTTGTGCCTGGCGATCGCCCCGCCATTAGAATGCCAGCCTGACGCCGACGCGAATGTTCTGACCCGGTGCAGGAACGAGATCTTTGAGCACCGAGGTTGCGAAACGAACTTCTTCATCTGTGACGTTTCGTGCTTCGATAAAGGCCTCTGTTCCATCGGATCCAATGCCGAAATCAGACAGATCAACCTCGCCTCGCAAATCAAGCGTTGTGTAGCCATCTGTCATCAATTGCCCAACGCCAGGGTCGTCCTGATCGAACGCAACAGTCAGGGCTGCGCCTAGCTCATACGCGCCCCATTCCGCACTGACATCGCTATTTATGGTCACCGGCGGAATGAAAGGAACATTTTCGCCCCCGTCAAGCGCCGCATCAACGAAATCCAGACTCGCGGAGTATTCCCAGTCGGCCCCGAGCCAACCATCATCGATAAACACGTCGCCATAAATCTCGCCGCCGACAAAGGTGGCATCCTCCTGAACAAAGAGGAAAACAGGCAGGCCATCGCCCTCATCGGTCAGGACCCCATCAATGAGTGCCACGCCCGGAGTCAGGAAAGTGAACTCGTTGAATTCGGTGATGAATAGGTTGATTCCGACACCGCCATTTTCTCCACGCCAACGTGCTGTACCTTCCAAATTCAAACCGGATTCTTCCCCAAATGTGGGATCTCCAACCTCAAACTGATCCGTTGCGAGGTGCGCGCCGAACGCGAACAGTTCGCTCTCGCTTGGTGCACGTTGTGTGTAGGATAGTTGCCCGCCGAGCCAGATGCCGCCTTCGTAGTGTTTGTGCACACCGACCGAGGCGCTAATCAAATCAAAATCGGCCGAACCGAATTGCTGATTGTCATATTCCACATTATCGATCCTAAGCCCGCCCTCAAAGCCGAGCCCATCATCCCATTCCTGGGTCTCGTACAAGAAAACGCCCCAATTCTGAATATCAGTGGGCGTGATAAAGGCTTCGTCACCAACGGCGCTGAATTCCCTATCCGAATACTGGACCCCGAACGCCCCTTCAAAGCCTGCGAAAGTATGGTCGAATTCAACTCGACCCTCGACGCCGCTATTCTCGAAGACGGTACCGGCTTCACCGGGCGCTTCAAACTCCGTGTGCTCATAATCGACAATGGCAAGTGTACCGATAACGTCGGTTAGGAAGCCATTGTCCATGCTGACACCACCGCGAACATCGACACGCGTCTGCTCGAGATCAATGAATGGATTTTCCTCTTCTTCCTCTTCCTCTACGGCTTCACCCTCGCCGCCTTCTTCATCGCCATGTTCTTCTTCATGCCCATGCCCAGGCAGGCCATACTCGGCCGTTTGCTGACGAACGGCGACGCCAAAAAATGCATCATCTCCGACCCAGCTGACGCCCGCCGCGAGCGTCTGGGTTTCGACAAAGGAATTCTCGACTGTGCCGCGAACTTCCTCTTCTTCCTCACCCTCTTCCTCGCCCTCGGCTTCTTCAAGCGCGCGAAAACCGGCAGATTCCGCGAAGTCCGGAATATCGTAATTATCAAAGTCTCGCATGGACGCGGAGACAGAGAGAACCAATTGGCCTGCAGTAAATTGGCCTCGTCCAGCGAGTTCCGTCCCCTCGTTGACGCTATTGTAAGCCCCGAAGAGATCAGCGGACATTTGCTCTTCGGGCAGATCTTCTACAATCAAGCCATCGACGACATTGACCACGCCGCCAATCGCCTGACCACCATAGCCGAGCGCGGCAGGTCCGCGGAGGATTTCGATTTTCTCGGCATCAATACCGTCTGCCGTCACCTGGTGATCCGGCGATGCTGCTGAGACGTCGATGACCCCGATTCCGTTGGTCAGAACCTGAACCCGCTCAGCACCAAGCCCGCGCAAGACAGGACGGCTGGCCCCGGGACCGAAAAATGTGGTCGAAACGCCTGGTTGGCGATCCAGTGTGTCACCCAGTGTCCCGCTCAGGGTTTCCAGGATCTCTTCGCGATCCAGAGCTGTGGCATTTCCCACCAGCTCGTCGGCGCTGCGCTCTGGCCCGGGCGCGGTCACGATGACCGTGCTTTCGCGACGCTCGTCATCATCGGAAGACTGCGCATTGGCGGCACCGATCAAAAGCGGCGCTGCAGCGGCCGCCATCAGGAGTTTACGGTTCATGATTAACCTCAAAGTGATGTAATAACATCCTCAAAGCTTATCTGAGAACCAATTGCAACCAGTTTGACAGGTCACTTTCAGAGGTGCGCCAGCGGCTGTGACTTAAGAATCACACACCTGTCTGAGCGGGCTCAGCACCCGTCTTACCTCTGGTATTTTATGAATTGCGTTTTATGCGCAATGCGGTCGTAGAGCCGGCGCGCGGTGGCATTGTCATCGGCGGTATTCCAATAGACGACGGGGCATCCTTTCGCGTCGGCTCGCGCGTAAACCGCTTCGATCAATGCCCGCCCGACGCCTTTGCCGCGAGCCTCCGGGAGCGCAAAAAGATCTTGCAGGTAACAGACATTCTCGATCCGCCAGCAATGGCGGTGATACATGAAATGTACCAGGCCAAGGGCCTTTTCTCCGTCCCAGGCGATCAGTCCCGATGGCTCGTAAGGTTCATCGGTGAGCAGACGCCGAAAGGTACTCTCGTAGACTTCTTCGCTGACGGCAGATTCATAAAACCTCAGATATCCGGTCCACAGCTTGCGCCAATCCACCTGATCCTTGGCTCGAATGCGTCTTACATTTACGGCCATCCCAATCTCCTCGCCTACGGAAACAATGCTTGCAGACCGCCCAGGCCCAACGTTTCGTCCCAGCCCATCATCAGATTTAGGTTCTGAATCGCCTGACCGGAGGAGCCTTTCACCAGATTGTCGATCACCGCGACGATCACGACCCGCCCTCGGACGCGGTCCGGATAGACGGCGATTCGGCAATTATTAGTGCCGCGAACGTGTTTGGTGTCTGGCGCTTTCGATCCGAACGGCAAGACTGTGATGAAGGGCGCGTCGGCGTATTTTGCTTCCAGCGCGGCCTGAATCTGATCGGCATCGCCGCGAATATGACACGTCACGAGTTCGCCGCGCACCATTGGCAGGAGGTGCGGTGTGAAGGTGACACCAATATCATCGCGTCCGGCTTGCGCGTTGAGCTCCTGCTCAATCTCCGGGGCGTGACGATGTTGACCGACTCCATATGCGAGCGAGCCTTCCGCAGCTTCCGAGAACAAATTGCCCTCTTTCAAGCCCCGGCCTGAGCCAGAGACGCCCGACTTCGCGTCGATAATCACACTGTCCGGATCGATCATGTTGACCACGGGCAGCAGGGCCAGAAGGCTCGCCGTCGGATAGCAGCCGGGACACGCCACCAGCGCCTCACCGCGTAAACTCTCGCCACGCCATTCCGGCAGGCCGTATTTCACAGCGGCCGTGCGCGCTGGATTGAGGTGAGCCCTGCCATAGGTCTCGGCATAGAGGTCTGCGTCCCGCAAGCGATAATCGGCGGACAAATCAACCACCCGCACATGATCCGGCAGCGTCTCGATCAGATCCTGGCTGGTGCCGTGCGGCAAACAGCCAAACGCGACATCAATGTCGCTCCAGTCGACGTCTTCGGCTTTCACCACGGCGAGATCGGTCGGACCGGCGAGATGCGGGAAAATCTCGGACAAGGCCTTGCCCGCCAGGCTGTTTCCCGTCGCGGCCACGGCATCCACAAACGGGTGGCCGGCCAGCAATCGGACCGTTTCTGCGCCGGTATAACCGGACGCGCCGAGGACAGCAGCTTTCAGTTTTATCTGTTCATTCATGGCCAAACCCTTGTTCCAGATACGAAAAAGGCGCCCCGCTGGAGCGCCTTGATCACGTGTT
>JBCCZH010000109.1:0-8657 GCA_039188075.1 Pseudomonadota bacterium | reverse complement strand
GAGAATAGTGTGCCTAACGGACTAAACGACTTTTACGTAAACAAACTCGCATCCGAAGGACACTTTAACGAATGCTATGGTGGAGGAGACGCATTCCAATCCGCCAGAACGATACGATTTGGTCATAGATTAGGATTCTAGTTAGTTTCATCGTGCCTTGGTTGGTGAGCGGTGCGTCTCAAACTCACCTGCGGTAAGCCATAGAGCTAACATCTTCTAACGTCGTCGAAGCAGCTCAAAAGTTCATTGTCATCCTGAGCTTGGCGAAAGGCGAGGCGCGCTTTTGGGAAGCGCGGCCCTTTATCCTTCGTCAAGCTCAGGATGCGGGCCTAAATTCCTATCTTCTCGTCCTTCCCCCAAAGCAGAAACCCCCACGCCCCAATCCCACCTCAATCCGACCCAGTTCACGCCGCCTTTATCCTGACCGCATGTCCGATCTCGACGAACCTGCTCTGAACCGGGCCTGGCCCATCATCTACAAGCTGATCAGCCTGTTACAGGTGCATGTGCGCGACCTGACGCCGGATGCGCCGCAGCGCTGGACGCTTCTGCACTTGACCCGACTGGCGGAAAGCCTGGTGCGGCGCTGGCTGGTCTTGAAAGCCTGTGTGATCGGAGACTGGCCAACGATGCGCCTGAACCGGAGGACCGCCCCCGTGCCGCCGATGCCTGCGCAAGCGGGGATTCATGGAGACACGGTCTCCATTCCACGGTTTCGCCTCGCAGAAGCCGAACCGGGCATGCCGGTCTGGGTCTTTCTTCCCGCAACCGAGACACAGCCTGGCGGCTACTGCCTCGAACGATCAGCGCGTTCAATCAATGGCATTCCGCCAGCGCTGTCTCAGACTTTCAACCCGGCCAATTTGCAACGCCGCTGCGCCGCCCTGGTCAGTGTCATGGAGGAGTCAGACCGGCATATCCGACGCATGGCGCGATGGCTGGCGCGCGCAAAGGCGCAGCGCGAACGGGGTTTTGCCCGCGCGCACCCGCTAAAACCGGGCGCCCCACCCGCGGGATCCAGGCGACAGCGCCGACGCGATCCTGAGCGACAGAATATGCTGTTCTGGCTCGACCATTTGGCACGTGAAGCTGTGGCGCGATGTGGCTCACCTTGAGCCGCGCCTCACAAAAAGAAAAACAAATACACGCACGCGATCAGCGGCAGCAGGCCCATGGCGAACAGGGTCCGGATGAATTTGTAATGCGCGACCCAGCCATCAATCCTGGCATCGCCGCTGTCGCGGGACTCCGTCTCCAGGTCGATCCAGTCATGTTTTCGCTTGAACGTGTCCGAGACGATATACTGGTCCAGCGAGTTCTCAAAAAACCGATGCGCGAAATAGAAGCTGATCGAATAGGCAATAAGCGCCAGCATCACGATGATCAGCCAGCCGACCCAGCCCATGCCGCCGCCCGATTCAATCTGGGCCCAGAACGCGTATCCCGTGCTACCACCAATCAGCGCCGCGACGCTAACCAGAGTCCACAAGCGGCCCCGATCCGGGGTCCTGGGCGCTTCAGGCATGAGGCCGCTCCTTTTCAAACCTGCCCGGAGCGTATAACAGCGCGGCCATGACCACCAGTCTCGATCGCCCGGCCCCGATCAGGCCTGACGCCATTCCGAAAGTCGGGATCGTCTCCCTCGGCTGCCCGAAAGCCCTGGTTGATTCCGAACGGATCGTAACGCGGCTACGGGCCGAAGGCTATCAGATCAGCCCGGACTATTCCGGCGCCGACCTGGTCCTGGTCAATACGTGCGGCTTCCTGGACAGCGCCCGCGAAGAGAGCCTGGACGCGATTGGTGAAGCGATCGAGGCGAATGGCAAAGTCATTGTCACCGGCTGTCTCGGCGCCGAACCTGACGTGATTGAGCAAGCCCATCCAAAAGTGCTCGCCGTCACCGGCCCGCATCAATATGAGCAGGTCATGGGCGCGGTGCATCAGCATCTGACGCCGCCGCACAATCCACACACGGATCTGGTGCCGGAAAGCGGCTTGCGCCTGACGCCTCGGCATTATGCCTATTTGAAGATTTCCGAAGGCTGTAACAATCGCTGCAGCTTCTGCATCATTCCCAAGCTGCGCGGCGACCTGGCTTCGCGGCCGATCCATCATGTCCTGATCGAGGCGGAACAATTGGTTCGCGCCGGGGTCAAGGAATTGCTGGTGATCAGCCAGGATACCAGCGCCTATGGCCTCGATATCAAATACGCGCCGCAGACCTGGAAAGGCGAGGACTACGAGACTCGCTTCCTCGATCTGGCGCGCGGTCTGTCCTCGCTCGGCGTCTGGACGCGGATGCATTATGTCTATCCCTATCCGCATGTCGACAAGGTCATCCCATTAATGGCAGAGGGCGCGATCACGCCTTATCTCGACATCCCGTTTCAGCATGCCAGCACCAATGTCCTGAAAGCGATGAAACGCCCGGCCAAGCAGGACCGCGTCCTGGAGCGTATTCAGCAATGGCGCCGCGATGTGCCGGATCTCGCCATCCGCTCGACCTTCATTGTCGGCTTTCCGGGCGAGACGGAGGAGGATTTCGAAATCCTGCTCGACTTTATTCGCGAAGCTAAAATCGATCGCGCCGGCTGTTTCAAATATGAGAATGTCGCGCATGCCGACAGCCGCGACCTGCCCGGACACTTGCCGGAAGAGGTCAAGGAAGACCGCTGGCATCGCTTCATGGAAACCCAGGCCGAAATTTCCGCCGCCCGCGCCGCGGCGCAGATCGGCACCACTCAGGACGTCATCGTTGACGGTCCGAGCGATCAGCCCAGTGAATATCTCGCCCGCTCCAAGGCTGATGCGCCAGAGATTGATGGCGTGGTCTATTTGACCTCTAATGACGCCGTCGCGCCAGGCGATATCGTGCGCGCCAGGATCACCAATGCTGACGCGTATGATTTATTCGGCGAGGTGGTATAAGACCAGGACGCAACAGATGAGGGACACAAAATGGGCTTCAGAACACTCGGCGCTGCGGCGCTTTTGTTGAGTTTCGGCTTGACGGGACAGGCCGAAGAAGAAGGCGCGATCCTGGTTCCCTTTGAACGCGTTGAGACACCTGAAGATGCGGGCGCCATCCCGCTTTATGACGGCGAGGCCCCAGGCTCGGAAGGCTCTGACCTGGAAGAGGTCTGGCGCAATGCCGGCACTGAACGCTGGGCCAATAATGTCACGCGGCCGACGCTGTTGCCTGTCCTTCCAGAGGATCCGGCGACGACGCGCGCGGCCGTGATCGTCATCCCCGGCGGCGGCTTTCAATTCGTCTCCATGGACAATGAAGGCTATCCGATCGCCGAATGGCTGGCGGAACGCGGCGTCGCGGCCTTTGTCCTGAAATACCGGACCATGGAAACGCCCGCCACGCAAGAAGGCTATATCGCCCATATGAATGCGCTGTGGAATCCGCAGCCAGACGATACCCCGATCGACGTCACACAAGGCATTCCCTTCGCGGTGGCTGATGCACAAGCCGCGCTCGGCATCGTCCAGGCGAACGCCGAGGAGTGGGGGTTTGACGCGGACAAGATCGGCATGCTCGGCTTTTCCGCGGGTGCGATTACCGCGCTCGGCGTTACGACGGCTGACGCGGACGATGCCCCCAAACCGAATTTCATCGGCTATATTTACGGCCCCATGACCGCCATTGAAGTGCCAGAGAATGCGCCGCCAATGTTTGCTGCGCTGGCGGCTGATGACGGTCTGTTTTCAGGTCAGGGCTTTGGCCTGGTCGAAGCCTGGCAGAGCGTCGGTGTGCCCGTGGAGTTGCATTATTACCAATCCGGCGGACATGGCTTTGGCAGCTATAAGCGCGGCGTGCCCGCCGATGGCTGGTTCGATCAGTTTGTCAGCTGGATGTCAGCGCAAGGTCTGATGGCCCCTGCCGAGTAGGCAGGTCAGATATCCCCAAAGTCGCCACCGCGACCTCTGCCGCTGGCAAAGCGTCCCGCGCCATCCGCTGCTCCGGCGCGTAAAGAGTCGCGTCCGATCTCCGCTTCATATTCAAGCGCGGCCTCGATCGGCATGCCCCATTGGGCAATCGCGCTGAGCCGGTCATTGCGCATACAGGCTTGCGGAAAGCCGGCCAGCTGTTCGGCGATCTCAAGCGCTGCCGCCAGAGTCTGTCCCTCCGGCACGACCCGATTGGCGAGCCCAAACGACAAGGCCTCTTCGGCCGCGACGGGCCGTCCCGTCAGGATCATGTCCATCGCGCGCGACTGGCCGATCAGACGCGGCAGTCGCACCGTGCCGCCATCAATCAAAGGTACACCCCAGCGCCGACAGAACACACCGAACACGGCGGACTCAGCGGCGACGCGCAAGTCGCACATTATGGCGAGCTCAAGCCCGCCCGCCACTGCATGGCCTTCGACCGCGGCAATGGATGGCTTGGTCAGCGCCAGCCAGCTCGGCCCCATCGGTCCGGTGCGTTCATAGCGCGCCCCAGTCGAGACCGCTTTCAGATCCGCGCCGGCGCAGAATGTCCCTTCTGCACCGGTCAGAATATGCACCGCGATGTCCGCATCGTCCTCGCCCGCCAGGAAGGCGGCCTTCAAGGCCGCCGCCGTGTCAGGATCGACGGCATTGCGCGCGTGCGGCCGATTGATCGTGATGATCTGCGCCGCACCGCGTTTGTCGACCAGGACAGATTCTGTCATCGCACCTCTCCTGTGGCTTGGCCCTATTGCTCGAACTGGGCTTCCAGGAAGTCCGCTTCGGCGCGGAAATAGAACAGGCGGTTGGACAGTTTGCGCCAGCCATGGCCTTCATCCTCGATCCGGATGTAAGGCGCCTCAATGCCATTCGCGCGCAGCGTCTTGACCATGATCTCGGTCTCGTAAATGTCGATGCGCGGATCCATCACGCCATGCGAATAGAGGACCGGCACCTTGATCCGGTCCGCCAGGCGGATGGGCGAGTTCTCGGTATAGTAGTCAATCCATTTCTGCTCGCGGATATCGCCATATTCGATCCGGTCAGACGCTTTCAGAGCCGGTGAAGCAATCTCCAGAGCCGTGACCCAGTCTGCGACGCCGAACAGGCTGACCCCGGCCGCAAATGTGTCCGGATAGAGGGCCAGAACAGCATTCACCATATAGCCGCCATAGGAGCCGCCCTTGACCGCCGCGCGATCCATATCGACGCGGCCATCCGCGCGCAGATAATTGGCCATATCAATCAGATCGCGGACGCTGTCGCGGCGCTTCTCCTGATCGTCCAATGTGACATAAGTCCGCCCGAAGCCGGTCGAACCGCGCACGTTCGGATCAAACACTGCCACGCCGCGGTCCAGATGGTACTGGATCACAGCATTGAAACTCGCGACCGACTGCCCGGTCGGGCCGCCATGGACATCAAACAGAACCGGCGGCGCGCCGTCCCCTTTGCGAGACGACTCATCCGGCAGATAGAGCAGGCCTTGCAGTTCGACGCCATCACGGGCCGTGATGCGGATGCTTTCGGGACGAATGAACCGTTCCGAATCGAGGCCGGCCAGGTTGGACTCAAACGTCCGGCTGATCGTGTTGGCGGCCATGTCCCAGACAGTGATGTCACCCGGCGTGCGCCAGCCATTGACCCGGATCGCCATTCGATCGGTACCGGGCGCACAGCTCAACCCATAGACCCCTTCGTCGAGACGCGGCGTATCCAGGGCTTCCCCCGTGGCGAGATTGCGGACATGCAACGTGTGAAAGCCATCGACATTTTCGGTGAAGGCGAGATAGCCGCCATCCGTTCCGCACAATTCGAGACCGCCGGCATCGCGCGGGGTTTCGATCACCAGCGATGTCTCCTGCGCGGCAACATCATAAAAATGGATCGCAGAAAATTCGCGATCCATGTTGCTGGCAAAATAGAAGCCGGAACCGTCCGGCAACCATTCAACACCGCCATCGCCATGATTGGCGCGCGGCTCGGGCGCGGAAACTGTGGTCATGTCGCCATTGGACAGATCCAGTAGATAGAGATTGTCGGAATCCTCACCAACCGTCTCGGTGACGGTGACGTATTTGCCATCAGGCGAGATTGCTCCCGCAAAGAAGCCGAACTTGCCTTCAAACAGCATTTCGGTTTCGGCCGTTTCAAGATTGGCCTTGTAGATGTCAAAGTCGAGGCCATTGCGCTCGGTCGATGCGAACACCGCATCCGTGCCACTGGCCGCGATGTCGCCAAAGGAACGGAATCCGCCTTCGACGGCTGGCAACAGCAAGCGTTCTACAGTCCCGTCCGCAGAGACATAATTATAGGATTCCTGCTCATTGCCATCATTGTCGGCGCCATAGATCAGGCCCGACCCATCCGGCATCCAGCGGAAGAAGGTGATGCCATTGCCAAAGGTCAATTGTTGCGGCGCCCCGCCGGTCGCGCGCACCACCCAGAGCTGGGGCACACCGGTGACGCTATAACGGAAGGCCACATGTTCGCCACCGGGTGCCAGGCTGGCGGGTCCCGCCCCACGGGCGAGCAGATAGCGCGCAATATTGGCCGGGTCGCTGCCGGCCAGTCCGACCTGGACGGCGCCTGATTCCGGCGATATCGCTGCCAGACTGTAATCCGGCCCGCCAATCGTCTCTTCGGCTTCCAGCACAACCGGATCAATCTCTTCCGGTTGCGGTTTGGTCTCAGCCAGTACGGACGTCGTGCACGCCCCCAGGGTCAGCGTTAACGCCGCCAAGGATGTCATTGATCGAAGCATGTTTTCTCTCCCGATAAATTCACTCGCCCTATTGCGCCATGCGCGCTGGCCCCAGCACAACGGCATTTGCGACCAACAGGTTCAAGCCGTTCAGATAGGCCCGCGTCGTCGGGCTTTGGGTGAAACCGATGACCACGCCATCACCATGACGTTCCGCCATGACGAACGGCTTGTAGGCCAGCTGCAGGCGGTTCTCTTCCCACAGATAACCACTGACCAATAAGTCGTCAGCGCCAGCGAAGCGGAAGACATTGGCGCCATCAGACGCATTCAGAGGCCGATAGATCTCACGCCCTGTGACCATCACATTGGCACCATCATACCCGGCGGCGAGCCAGTGGTCTGAATTCGCAACGGCGCGTGCCAGGACGCCTGGAATATCTTCCGGGCGCGCCCGAACATTCGCGATCTCGGCTTCATAGTCCTCGAGCGAGCCGAAATTCACACCCGGAACACGGGCTCCGTCTTCTTCTGCACCAGGCTCAGCGTCCGAGGTGGCGAGTTCCAGCTTGGTCGAGAGCAGGCCGACATCCTCGCTCGCGAGCTCCGTCACGCCGGTTGCCAGGGCGATCAATACACCACCATCGCGAACGAATTTCTTCAATGCATCTGCTGAGCGGGTTTGCGATATCGCGCCGCCAAATGTGTCAGGTATAATGACCACGTCGTACAGGGACAGATCCGCCCGGCCCAGTGTCAAAAACCGGATGGGTGCGACCGGAATACCGAGTTCCTGTTCCAGGACGAAGCGCGTATTCCCGGCTGAGGTTGGGCTGGTGCCCATATCCCAGGCCATGGCCACTTTTGGCATTTTCATCGCGGCGAAGGAGGCGCTGCCAAAATTCGGGCCCTCTTCCACCCAGCTATTGGCCATGGGCACAAGCTCGGCACCGATTTCCGTCGCCATCCGGGTCAGGTCTGCGCCCAGCGTTTCAGGATTGCCTGCAACCGGGAAGACCACACTGCCAGATGGGAATGTGCGTCCGCCCTGCACGAAGGCGGTGTCCGTGGTCTTGCCAGACAGTCCGGCATCCAGCGCGGCGATGACCAGACGTGCCTGTCCGCCATCCGTCCATGGCACAGCATAGCCGTAGCGGCCTGTGCCAGATGTTGATGATGGGATCGGATCGGTCGCCGCAATGGCGACCGCATCCCCCAGATCGACGCGGCGGCATTCTTCAAAACTCACCCCGTCCATAAGCGGCATCGACCAGGCAGTTGTGTCATACAGCTCATGATTGAGACCGCGATCACGCCGACTTTCCTGTTCGGCGACAAAGTCTGACGGCAGCGGTGTCGAAGGGCTGAGCAGCGTATTGATCAAACGGCCAGTCGGCTGAGCCTTGTCAACGATGAGCGCGCCTGCCGCATACGTGTTGCGGCACTGCGTGCTGCCCGCCGGAACCCGCTGAACAGCAATGCCCTGGCTGACCAGACGGCGCGCCAGCGATTCAGCCTCATAGCGCGCATCGGCCAGATCCATCACCACATAGCGCTCATCCGAACCCGCGGCTTCATCAATCGCAGAACGTCGGAATGCGCCATAGTCTCTGAGGAATGACTCCTTGTCGCGCGCCACAGTCTCCACTGTCGCAAGCGAAGAAATGACATTGTTCCGCACCCCTTCATTATAGGTCAGCAGCGTGCCATCACTGCGGCCATAGATCAGACCGCGCGGCGAGCCTTGTTCGAATGTCATGGCGATCGAACCGTTCAAGGTCGGCCACATGTCGCCATAGCCCGGATAGAAGGCATCAAAAATCTCACGCGTGAAATAGGCCGCACCGAAGCGGTCAAACCAGCGCGCCATGTTCTGGCCGAGCTGATACTGGCGACTGCGCTGCGTGTCGGTGATATTGGGATTGAATGGATGCGCCGCAGGCGGGAAGTAATAAGTCTGGTCGCCGCCCATTTCGTGACTGTCGACATAGACAACCGGATGCCAATCGAGCAG
>JBCCZH010000108.1:0-8676 GCA_039188075.1 Pseudomonadota bacterium | reverse complement strand
TTACAGGGCGGCCATGAACGAGATTTTCGACCACATCACCTCCGCGAGCAATCCGTTGATCAAACAGTTGCGCAGCCTGGAGCGGAAAAAGGGCCGCAATGAGACCGGTTTGTTTCTCGCCGAAGGCGCGCGCCTGATCGAGCAGGCTTTGGCGCAGGACTGGCAGGTCGAGACGCTGGTCGTCTCCAATGCGGGGGCGGAACGCGACCATGTCCAGGCCCTCGCCAAGCGGGCCGCCGCGCAAGGCGCGCGTCTCGTCCAGGTGCCGGATCGCCTGGCAGGATCAATTGCACGTAAAGACAACCCACAAGCCGTCATTGCGGCGATCAAGCAGCGCGATCTGAACCTGGAGGATACACCCGCAGACGATCCAGGTCTCTGGATTGGCCTGTATGAGTGCCGTGACCCAGGCAATCTCGGCACGATTCTGCGGACCGCAGACTGCGCCGGCGCGGCGGGTGTGATCCTGATTGAAAATTGCTGCGACCCTTACAGCGTCGAAGCGGTGCGCGCATCCATGGGGTCACTGTTTGACGTTCAACTCGCCCGCGCGCCATTCGCGGCGTTCAATGCCTGGCGAAGATCCGCCAGGCTAAACATGGTCGCCGCCAGCATGAATGGCGACGCCACGCATACCGGTGTCGATTTCGTATCGCCCAGCCTAATCCTGATGGGCAATGAACAGGCGGGCCTCCCCCCTGCGATCGAAGCCGAATGCGATACGCTCTGCCTGATCCCGATGCGCGGCGGCGCGGATAGTCTCAATCTGGCCCAGGCCACTGCCATCATGCTGTATGAAGGCTGGCGCCAGCGGGGTTTTGCGTGATGGATATGCGTTCGGTTCTGTTTCTCGCTGACCAATGGTCTGACGATCAGTACGCCCTGCTCGACAGCGGCGATGGTCACAAACTGGAGCGGTTCGGCACACAAACCGTCATCCGCCCGGACCCGCAAGCCTTCTGGCCACCGGCGACCCCCGTGGCGAATTGGCAAGCTGATGCGAAATTTGACGCGAAAGCGGGCGATGATGATCGCGGCAATTGGCAGCTGATCACCCCCGGCGCACCGGAAACCTGGCCGATGCAATGGCGCGGATTGCAGCTGAATGCCCGCCGCACTCCGTTTCGCCATCTCGGCCTGTTCCAGGAACATAGCGTGCATTGGGATTTCGCGCAGGCGCAGATCCGCGCCGCAGGACGCCCGATCAAACTCCTCAACCTGTTCGGCTATACCGGCATGATGAGCCTCGCCGCGGCCCAGGCCGGCGCCGAGGTGACCCATCTCGATGCCAGCCCCAAATCGAACGGCTATGGCAAAGATCACGCGGCGATGAGCGGGCTCGCGGAGGCCCCGATCCGCTGGATCGCGGATGATGCGATGAAATTTACCGCCCGAGAAATCCGGCGCGGCAATCGCTATGATGCCATCGTACTCGATCCACCAAAATTCGGACGCGGCACCAAGAATGAGACCTGGCGATTTGAGGAAGACCTGCCGGCCTTGCTCGCCAATGTGCGAGCCTTGCTGTCCGACCAACCGTTCTTTGTGATTTTAACCGCTTATGCCGTGCGCCTGTCGCACATTGCGCTGGCACAGGCGCTATCCGGGCATTTGCAGGGCCTGGGCGGTCAGATCGAAATGGGCGAAATGGCGCTACCACACCTGAATGATGAGCGTCTCTTGCCGACCTCCATCTGCGCGCGGTGGACCGCCTAGGCGCGCTCCGTCGCAAAGATAGCAGCGCAGCTCAGGACAATGACAGCGATCGCGCCGAGCCAGATCGGATCCACGTTCACGCCATCCCAAACCTGAGCTTGCACCTGCACCTCGCCAACGGACTGGCTGAGCCGCGCGGCCCGCGCATTGACCACATCAAACAGACCGCCCATTTGCGACAGCGCAGCGCCGATACCCAGACCGCCGGCTCCGAACAGAAGCGGCGCTCGCCAGCGCGAGCGTTTGCGGATCGGTTGCATGACCCGTTCGACGAAAGCTTCATTCTGCAAAGCCTCATCTTGCGCCTCGAACAGGGCGCTCAAATCATCATATCGGTCTTCGGTCTGCATCATTCTACTCCATCACGCCACGTCTTCGGCGGCAAGCTGTTTGCGAAGCGCGGCGACCCCGCGGGTCACATGTGACTTCACCGTGCCGAGCGGAAATCCCGTAGCCGCGGCGGCTTCGCTATGGCTCATGCCCGAGGCGACGCACAAGACCACGCAAATGCGTTGGTTTTCGGGCAAGGTTTTCAAGGCGCGGTCCAGGTCCATCTGATCGGAAAGCCGCGCCGCGGATGTGTCGAACGCAATGATATGGGCGCTTTCATCAAACGCGACCTCCGGCTTCTGTTTCCGCCTGGCCTGCAAGAATTCGCGATAAGCGATGGTGCAAATCCAGGCCTTGAACGACCCGCCGCGATAGCTGCCAATCTTGCGCCAGGCGGTGAGAAACGCGGCTTGAGCAATATCATCGGCTTCGGCCGCATGCCTGGCCAGGCGATGGCTAACCCCGCGCACGGCGCCATGATGACGCCGAACCAGGGTCTCGAACGCGGCCTCTTCACCAGAGGCCGCGTCACGGGCCAGATCGCTATCCGTTCGCATTCGTCGGGTCGCCTTATCCCATCACCTCTAATCGTGGCTGAACCGCCACAGACCCAGATAGGCCAGACCCAGAATCACCGGGAAGGAGGAAACGCCAAGGATGCCGCGAACCGCTTCGGGTTCATCGTGCGGGACAATCGCGCCCAGCACCATAAAGGCGACCCCGAACGCGATCAGCAAGACGCCGCGCCGCAGGTCCGATTTCACCGGATCGTTCAGATAGGACATCCGTTCGACCAGTTCCGGTGAAACTTCCTGGCCCTTTTCCACGGCCAGACGCAGGGTTTCGTGAGCGGTTAGGCGCTTTTTGTAATTATAATGGCTGAACAGCCAGATGATCGCGACAATTGCTGCGAATAAAAAGATCGGGACGAGAATATCATCCATGGGTTTGGTTCCTTATCATTGCACCCAGTTTGTGGGCTCATGGATAAAGATGCAAACAATCCCGCTTTTGGATGCAGCTGCGTTACAATTTTGCTTTTGCGGCGGCTTTCGACACGGCGTCCCACGCCGCTGTCATGTCCCGAGACCAGGCGGTTCCGGCCAATTTCCGGAACACATCTGCCATCACCTGGAAGAAGCCTTCAAATACCTCATCCGTGATGCCATAGCCTTCATGGTTCATTCGTTCCGCAGAGACGAAGCTGATCGCGACAGGATCGTCCTGTAACAGGCCTTCAGCCATGCTCAACGCCTCGTTCAACATGTGTCCGCGCGCGCCTTGATCCGTGTCGAGCACGAACAGGTCCTCAAATTCGGGAAAGCACTGAAACAGCGCGGCATAGACCGGCGGGACGACATCTTCGCACCGCTCTGCGACGGCTTCGAGACTGGCGGTAAAAGCGGTGAGATGGGTCATTTCGCTGGCTCGGGCCGAAGCGCATAGATGGACGCGGCGATGATCCCCGCTTCGGTGTGAATATCAGCGATCACGCGCTCATACTCGGCGCCCTCGAACTCATCCAGGCGTAGCCAGTGCTCCGGCAAGTCCGTAGATTCAAAAACATGGACATCGACCCGCGTGCCGTCAGGCTCAAGATAGATGCCCGGATAGCCTTCTGCGGCGCCCCAACCGGAATCGACCAAAGTCCCTCGCACATAGCCTTCGCACCATTGCCCGCGCATCCCGTCCAATTGATGATGGTTCACCCGCCCGGGCGCCAAAGTGCCATAGGTGGCGAGCCGATGGTGTGCGGTGATCTCGTCTGTCATCGCCACCCCCAATAGCGCCTATCCACGTGGTGGCAGGCTGTGCACCAAGGTGAGGAATTTCAATTTCGTCCCGGCACGGCGATGCTCTGAAAGTGCTTGATAATCGGGATCATTGTACCAGGCCTTGGCCGCGGCTTCGCTCGGAAATTTGAAAATGATGACGCGTCCGGTGAGGTCATCGCTGCCTTCCAGGGTCTCGCTCTTGTCATCAAACGTCACGAACTCTCCGCCATGCTTCTGGAGCATCGGGAAGAAGCCGTTTTCATAAGCGCGATACGTATCGGGATCCGTGATCTCTTCCAGATTGACGATCATGAACACCGGTAGATCGGACATGCCTATACGCTCCTAGAGTGGGATATTATCGTGCTTCTTCCAGGGGTTGCAAAGCTCTTTGCCCTGCAGCTGACGCAGCGCTTTCGCGACCCGCCGCCGGGTCGAGTGCGGCATGATGATATCATCAATATAGCCTTTGCGGGCGGCGACATACGGATTGGCGAAATTGTCTTCATAGCTTTTGGTATGCTCAGCGATCTTGGCCTCGTCACCAATATCCTTGCGGAAAATGATCTCGACTGCACCTTTCGCGCCCATCACCGCAATCTCTGCGGTTGGCCAGGCATAATTGACGTCGCCGCGCAGGTGTTTGGAGCTCATCACGTCATACGCGCCGCCATAGGCCTTGCGGGTGATCACGGTGACCTTCGGCACGGTCGCTTCAGCATAGGCGAACAGCAATTTGGCGCCGTGTTTGATCAGGCCACCATATTCCTGCTTGGTGCCTGGCATGAAGCCCGGCACGTCGACAAAGGTGACGATCGGAATATTGAAACAGTCGCAGAAGCGAACGAAGCGCGCCCCTTTGCGCGAAGCATCAATGTCGAGCACGCCCGCCAAAGTCATCGGTTGGTTGGCCACGAAGCCGACGGTAGATCCTTCCATCCGGCCAAAGCCACAAATGATATTAGCGCCAAAGGCCGGGCTAATTTCGAAAAAGTCGCCTTCATCGACGGTCTTCTCGATCAGCTCTTTCATATCATAAGGCTGGTTCGGATTGTCAGGAATCAGCGTGTCGAGGCTGTTATCGACCCGTTCAATCGTATCATAAGTCGGGCGTACGGGCGGATCTTCACGGTTTGACCCTGGCAGGAAATCGATCAAGCGGCGCATTTGCGTCAGCGCTTCGATGTCATTCTCAAAAGCGCCATCGACTACACCGGACTTTGCGGCATGGACCGAGGCGCCGCCGAGCGTCTCGTGAGTGACTTCTTCATTGGTCACAGTCTTCACCACATCCGGGCCGGTGACATACATGTAGGATGTGTCTTTCACCATGAAGATGAAATCGGTCAGGGCTGGTGAATAAACATCACCGCCGGCGCAAGGCCCCATAATCACAGAGATTTGCGGAATGACGCCGGACGAGAGGACATTTTCCATGAAGATGTCGGCATAACCGGCCAGGCTGTCCACACCTTCCTGAATGCGCGCGCCGCCAGCGTCAAAAATGCCAATCACAGGCGCGCCGACTTTCGCGGCGGCTTTCTGGACTTTGACGATCTTTTCCGATTGCGCCAGCGATAGCGAACCGCCGAAAACGGTGAAATCCTTTGAGAAGACATAGACCAGGCGGCCATTAATCGTGCCGGAGCCGGTGACCACACCATCACCAGGAATGCGCTGTTTTTCCATGCCGAAATCATGGCTGCGATGTTCGACAAACATATCGGTTTCTTCGAAACTGTCCTCGTCGAGCAGCAAGGCGACACGTTCGCGGGCGGTCAGCTTGCCTTTTTCATGCTGGCGTTCAATGCGGGCCTTGCCACCCCCCAGTCGCGCTTTTTCCCGTCGCGCCTCAAGGGCTTCAATCACATCTTGCATCGGCTCCAACCTCCACTCATCCGCAGGACTTGTGGCTGGGTTTTATCGCGCCCGCGCGCGAGGGCAAGTCTATCGCCTATGCAAAACGGGCCTCCCCAAGGGGAAGCCCGTCTGACCTTTCATTCTGAAAGCAAAAGCTATTTATTTCTAATAGCCGTAATGGCCGCGATTATGGCCACGTTGCGGGATGCCGTGAATCTCACGGACCTGATCGCCACGTCGGACAATACAGGTGACCGGACGTTCAATATCACGTCGCCGGGTTTCGAACTCAACCTCATTAAAGGTCACGCGGAAGCCCCGCGGTCCGATCTGTTCGGCATAGCGACCATCATCGAAATCGACATCGCGGAAGCCAAGATAATCCGCTTTCCGGCGGATCGCCTGACGGCAGGCACGAATGGCCTGACGTTTTGCTTGCCGGTTTGATTGGTAACCATTGTAGCCATGGTGACGATGACTCGTGTACCCGATCGTGCCATGGCCGCTATTGGTATAGCCGAAATGCAGGTCGCCATTGCCGGTCTGGACCGAAATGCTGCCAGTGACGCGTTTGCCAGCTTTGCCATGATCGGCCAGCGCTGGTGCGGCGAAGAGCAGAGGCGCCGCAAGGGCAAGCGCGGCTGCTCGAGGTTTCATGATACGATTTATCATGGCTGCAGGAATACACAGGCCCATGCAACCGAGCGTGAGTGGCGTATTCGGGTGACATTCATCTGCACAATGGCTGCCCGAACGTTGCCATTTTGTGAGATCAGGGTCAGGCTGGAACAGATTTCTTGTCGTGAGAAATCACAGAACATGAAGATGGGGATCGACATGAAACTATTTACAATCAGTGCATTCGCCTTGGGATTGGCGCTAAGCGCAACCGCCGAAGACACGAGTCGTGATGATCACCTGATGACCTCGCTGAACCAGGCGGACATTCAATTTGTTTCTGAATCGCTTGATCATACGGTCCGTCGAAATCTTGACGATTCCGTCGGCGTGCTCGCCTATTACCAGCAAGATGGTAGCAGCACAGAACTCGTCTATGCCATGCAGGGCAAGGCCTGCCAGGGGGGACCGGATTGCCTCGGTCTGGAGATCTTCATCATTTTCGAAGGCGCTTTTACCGCCGAACAGGCGAATGATATCAATCGGCGCTGGTCTGCGATCAAAGCAACAGAAACGGATGGCAGCCTGTATCTGACCCGCTATCTGATCCTCGATGATGGCCAGACGATGGGTAATATTCGCACCAATGTCATAAACGCCCTCGCCATTGCCGAGCAGATCCAGGCGGAACAGACAGCCGCTGCTGAAGAGCCATCAGAACCCGCGCATATCGCCGCCGCCGATATCGACTTTGGCGAAGATGCGGGCGACTATGCCAATGATGGGGCTTGCGATGATGCGCGGTTCGAATCGGATGGCGATGACTGGACGTATCAGCGCAATCATGTGCTGCGCGACGCCACAGATTGCCGAACCCTTTATGAAGCGGGCGAGCTGACGCTTTATCTCGATTTCGGCGACAATTCCGGCGAGTACGCGAATGACAATACGTGTGATGATAACCGCTTTACCGGCGAAGGCCGCTCCATCCTGCAGACGGACAGCCATGTGAAACGCGACGCCGTTGACTGTATTGTCGCGTATCGGGCCGGCACCATCAATCGCCCCTGATCCGGTCGCTACGTAGTCTTCCCGATACAGGCGTGTCGGCTTCGCTTCTACATTTTCCATACCCCTTCAACAGCGTGGAGAATACAGATGGCGTTGAAACAAATTGTCTTGCGCTTGGCGAGAAACGCAAACGCCCCGGACGGTGATGATCGACAAGGATATGTCATGATCGCCCCGCTTGGCCCGGATGGCAAAATCGATCTGCAAAGCTGGCGTGAACATAAAAAACTCTGCGAAGTGAAACGCTTTCACCCCGACCCGGATGAAGTCGCAGATGGCTGGCTCACCCACAATGGCAGCCATTGGCGCATTCGCTATGATGAAGACCATGAAGGCCCCGATGAGGGCGGCTTCCGCCTCGGTGACCATGCGTTTCATCCCGGCGAATATGTCACGATCGCGTCGCACGGCGTGACGCCGCTAACCTATATCGTCACCGATGTCCTGCCGTTTCGCGCGGCAAAGGCGGCCTAGAGTTGCAGATTCGGAAGCCTTGGCGGTCTAGTCATCGTCCCGGATTTTCCCGCGTAGTGCTTTGACACTGCCGCGTTGCTTCTTGGCATCCAGGCGGCGGCGAACGGAGGCGCGCGTGGGCTTTGTCTGGATGCGTTTGCGCGGCGGCTCAGCCACGCTCCGCACCATTTCGGCCAGCCGCTTGCGCGCGGCCTCGCGGTTCAGCCCCTGGCTACGATGGTCCTTGGACTCCAGAATGAGATCTCCATCCTGGGTCAAACGGGCACCATAACGACGCCGAAAGCGTGCCTTGACCGGCGCCGGAATAGAGCTGGACAGGACGTTCCAGCGCAATTGGACCGCCGTCGACACCTTGTTGACATTCTGGCCGCCGGGACCGGAGGCACGGATGAATCGCTCCGTCAGCTCCCATTCCGGGATCTGTATGGCCTCGGTCACAAAGACGTGATCGCGATTGGACATGAAAGCTCCGTTCAGGGTCAATTCAGGCAGCAGTCCTAGTGTTGTAGACAAGGCTTGTCACGAACAGCCGAAATTGTGGGTGCCTAGGGGGCGCCTGAAGAGAGAAAGGGAGGCGACACATGTCCATCCTCTCAAGACTGACATCTACGGTGGCGGCGATCGCCCTGACCGCAGGCACGCTGGCCCCGGTGGCCTATGCCGATCGCAATGATCGCGAGCGACGGCCGCAATTCTCATCGCAAGATCGCGTGGAGAACCGGCGCGACAATGCCCGGGCTGAGCGCAACCGCCAGGCGCGGATCGAGCGCCGCGAAGGCCGCAGCAATGTTCGCACCAATGAAAACCGCGTGCGCGGCGAACGCAGCATGAC